>CALMVM010000587.1 GCA_937873255.1 uncultured Verrucomicrobiota bacterium
ATTACAGCGGCATGAGCGAGGCGTTGGCAAGAGGCTTCGTCCTAGGTGGCGGCAGCAAGCAGAGCGCCGGGGGCAGCCAAGTCGTGGAATACCTCGTCCAGCCGCAGGAGTTCACGATGCTGCGGACCGGCGGCGCGGAGTGCGAAATGACGGTGGACACCATCATCTTCCAAGGCGGACGCCGGTGGGTGGTCACCGATAAGGACAAAACGCGGACGCAAAACCACCTGCGGCATTCGTTCTCTCAAAACTATCCGAAGCGATGATAGACCGGCAGGTCACCGCCAGCAGCGCCGAGCCGCGGATTTTTCTCGTCAGCTCGATCCTGCATTGCGTCAGCTTGACGGTTCTGGTGTATCTGCGCTCCTCTTTCGGCTTTGGTTTTCTGCGTCCCAAAAGCGTGTTCTTTGCGTTCTCGTGGGCGTTCGTGCTCTACGCGATCTACGCTCGGATCGATGGTTTGGCGTGGCGTGAGCATCATACGCTGATTCTTTTTGGCGCGGGGACGGTGATCCTCTACTGGATTCATCTTTTGGTCGCGTTCATCCGCGAGTGGCGCGAAAGCGGCGAGCACGAGCAATATTCCGGGCTTCCACACGCGGTGTGTCTGATTCGGCGAGGCCGAGCGACGCCCAATCCAGCCTTCGAGCGAATCTGGCGTCTGTGGGGCGAACCGACGCTGGTTTTCAGTTTCGCGCTTGCAATGCGCTTCATCGGCGGCGGCCAAGGGCTTTCGCGCTGGCTGCTGGTGGTCGCCACTTGTCTATGGAGCAAGGAGGCTTTGAACTGTTGGTTTCAACTGCGCGGGCGCAAGCGTCAAAGTGATCTCTTTACGGACACCGAAAATGCCGTGGACCCATCACCAACGACAAACCCGGCTTCAGAACCGCCCCTGGCTACGCGCAAGACAAGGGTCAAGCGAAGCAGGAACACAAACGCCACGGCGGCTGATGTTTCTTCCAACAGCAAGTTGGCGCAATCCTCCAAATCCTCGGAGTAATTCAAGCTCAAACTGTCGAATTGTCGGTTTTTGTAATCAATTCACAAATGAGTTGCATTGATTTGCCGAACCCGGGTTACATACAGGCGGTTTTTCACGACAAGCGCAGACAAATTTCTACATTTTCAACAGTCGTATGAGTGCATTCGCTCCCCGTATACAACTTCCTGATTCGCTCCGGTATCTACGACTATTCGCTTTTAGCAGCCTCTTTGCGGTCGCGTTCTTCGGGTTTGCCAGCATGTCCTTTGCCCAGATCGCGCAGCTACAACCCACAGCTGCCAGTACCCCGGCCGCTACTCCCATCGCGGTGCCTTCGCCGACACCAGACCTCACTCCTTCACCGGCTCCGACGGCTACCCCCTATCCAAGTCCGACTTCCACCCCTACAGGTACTCCGACTGGCAGCCCTACCCCGGCTCCCAGCGCGACACCAATCGTTAGCGACACTCCGCAAATCAGCATCACTCCCGGTCTTCCCAGCGCAGCCGAAACAGCGGCCTACAACGCGGCACGCACCCCGCAGGTAGATATCGTTCTAAATGCTGCCACCACACCGACCGTCGGCACCTCAACCACTATGTCCGGTCAACCTGCGACTTCTTCGGTGCATCTGAGCGCCCAAGGTGGCGCGTGTGTGACTGTCGTGTTGCCACCGGCCTCGGCAGGCACGCGGAGTAAAACCGCGAGTGCCACCTCCAATTCTGGTCCGAACCTCCAACCGGTGGCCACGGTCACTCTCAGCTATCCCTCGGGCAGCGCGGGCACCTTAGTGTGGGTGCAAATGGCCACACGCGGCGGCACGCTTTACGCCACCGACAGCGCAGGCAATACCTATTCCGGTGCGAAAGGCCTTCACCTGACTCTCGGCAGCAACGGCCAAGCGAATTTCAAGTATCAGGCACCCGACAAGGGCGGCACCTATCAGGTTCTGACTCGCTACGACAATGTTATTACCACGGTGCCCTTCCGCGTCCCGGACGTCGTCCCCTGAGCTTCTCCTCGTATCACCCTCCCTTCTTTCGCTCCTACTTTATCCGCGCTCATGAACGCCCGGTTTTCTTTCATTCAGTGCTTCTGCCAGCAGCACCTCGCCATCGTGTCATTCGCAACTCGGGTTTGCTCTATGCATCATTTTCTCTTGCTAATAGCGCTCGCCCTTTTTCTCGGCCTCGGTAACCTGCGCGCGCAGGACAGCACCAACGAGAATCCGACTGGACCGACGGGTGACTACAACGGCGAGGTGACCACCGCCGGTTCCTACGATCCGTACACCCAAAACGCCAAACGCTCGGTCACCGATTTGGTCGTGCCCGGCTCCAACGGCACCTACCCGCTGGCGTTCTCGCGGACTTACAACTCGGGCATCTCGCCGGTGGCCAACGACATCAAGTATTTCGGCGACGGTGGCAACTGGCGGCACTCGTACATGTGGACACTCACCCCGTTAGAGTTTAATACCTACACCGGTCAACTCACCGCTTTCAACGTGGCCTATCCCAGCGGAGGCGTGGTCACGTTCCGCTCCAGCCGGGCCGAAGATACCACGGGCACCTATGCCAATTACTGGCGGGGACCGACCGGCACGCAGGATCGCTTGGAAGTCCCTCCCGGCAGCCTCAATCCTGCCGGAGTCATCCTCCACACCAGTGACGGCGGCCTCGTCAAATTCGGTTCTAACTACCATCCGCTTTACATCGTTGATCCGTACGGCGCGACAACCTCGCTCACCTACAATAATGACGGCCATCTCGCCACGGTCGTTGAACCCGGTGGTCGCTGGCTGCATTTTTCCTAC
The DNA here is from genome assembly GCA_937873255.1 of uncultured Verrucomicrobiota bacterium. Classification (GTDB taxonomy): domain Bacteria; phylum Verrucomicrobiota; class Verrucomicrobiia; order Chthoniobacterales; family SZAS-18; genus CAHJWO01. Next base: position 2,799 of record CALMVM010000587.1, read on the forward strand.
ATCACTGTCAGCTTTACTAGCCGAGACCAGAATAATCACAAGATCACCTCAAAGTGGACCCTGTTGCAGCAAGTATCGGCGAGCACCGGTCAAACGGTGAATTACCACTATCAACCCTTCGGCGAGGAAACACAGGGCAACCCGGACGGTGAGGGGTCCATCTGGACGACTCCCTATTACGTACTCGATATCGTCATTTACAACTCTGAATCGAGTGTCGCCGATCCTGGCATCAGTGTTCGAGCGCGTTACACGTACGATCAAATAGACGATTCTATTCCGGTGATCGTCACCGCCGTGGACCCGCACTACGCCGGAGCCATGACAAGCATTCAGTACACCTACTCTGACATGGCCTATGGATTGGTCCAAGAGGAGCAAAACATCAACACATCGGAAACTGTTTCTCACCTGGATCGCGACGATGATACGAACACCAGCAAGGAAACCCGCGGCGATGTCGACAATAATCACAACCCGATCACCCGCACCTTCCGTTTCAACGAAGGCACCCACTCCACCGGCAATCAACCGACGGATACGACTAATGCCAAAGACGCGCAGCTAACCTCTTACACGGATTTTGAGGGGCACACCACATATCTGAGTTACTACGGCGCGGGCGATCCCACCACTCAAGAAGGCAGTCTGTGGGCTGTCACCGACGCTGCCAACCACACGACTCTCTACGCCCATGAGCCTTGCGCGGGCAAACTCTACGCACTGCAGTTGCCCGACAACCGGGTACGGTATTGGACTTGGCAATCAAAAAATCACACGGACGCACGTCAGCCTTATTATCTGTACAAGAGCCAAGACGAGCGTGGTCAAGTCACGACGTACATTCGGGACTTCAACACAGGGCTTGTCACCGAAATCGATTATCCGGACAACACGAGCGAATCTTTCACATATACCCCTTTCACTGGGGCGGATGGCCAGTCGACTTACTACAAGATCGGCGCCCACACGAGCAAACTCGGCGCGGTGACCCAGTACACCTACGGACAAAATCCTAACAGCACTCACGCCGACATGCTGCTGTCCGTCACACGCAGCTACAACGAGGCCGACGGCGGTCCGCATCACGACGAGTTGACCAAGTTCGAGTACGACGCCCTGGACCGCCTGGTCAAGACCACGGACCCGAGCGCGGTCGCCACGCAGTTCACGTACAACGCCCGTCATCAACTGGTGACGACGACCCACGCGTGGGACGGCACCCACATCGACCGATCCTACGACGATTTGGGCAACTGCACGAGCGTCAGTGACGAGTTGCAGCACGTCACCACCACCACGTACGATGAGTACCGGCGGCCAATTACGGTCACCGTGCCAGTCAACAACGACGGCATCACGTCGCGCACGAGTTATTTCGCCTATGATCCTCGCGGTTTCAGCAACTACGGTGGTAACATCGCCTCCGCCACGAGCCACACCCGCTCGGCGGTGGGTGTCAGTTGGACATCCAGCGGGAAGGCTACTGCTCACGCTTATTCTCCGAGCGGTTTGTACACCGAGACATTCTGGAACGGCCAAAAAACCGGCAACGATGGCAACGGTAATCCGACGTTCTACCTCAACTGGGGTTGGGGAGTCACCCGTACTCACTTCGATCCATCCTCCCAAGTCGGATGGAGTTCTGACCAGGTCGGCGATACGACCCATTACAGCCTGGATTCCTGCGGCCGGAAGTCCACGGTGACCGATCCGTTGGGTCACGTGAGCACCTGGACGTACTACGGAGCCAACGAGGCCGCTATTGCCTCGGGCGGCAATCCCAACTGCGCTGGCCTGCTCAAGAGCGTCACCACCCCCGGTCCCGATGTGGCCACTCCGACGGTCACGACGAAGTACGCGAACTACGATGTCATGGGCCGGATGATACAGAGCATCAACCCGAAGAACTACTGGTTTTTCAGCGGTTACGATGCGGCCGGCGACCTGACAGGCCAAACCGACGGCGCGCAGTCCGCCAACAACGCCCAGCCGCAAGCGCACCGGATCGGCTATGGCTACGACACGCTCGGGCGCAAGGCTTATGTCACCAACCCGCTGACTGGCGCAAAGGAGCAGTGGACTTACGACAAAAGCGGCAACGTGTCCACCTACACCAACTATGCCGGAGCCGTGTGCACCTATCAGTACGACGGACGCAATCGTTGTTCCCGCTACGACTGGACCGGAGACGGCGGGGTAACCGCGCCGACCTCCTACGCTTATGATAATGCCAGTCGGGTCACCGAAGTGCTCAACTGGCATGCCGACATCCACTACGCCTACGACGACTCCGGCGCGGTAATCACCGAGCAGCAGAAGATATATCCATCAGGCCCGGCACTGACGACGACGTATCATCACGACGCGGACGGCAACGTCCAGTCGATCCAATATCCCGGCGGTAAAACGCCGACCTTCGCCTATGACCTTCAGGAGCGTTGTAACGCCATCACTCTAAACGGCACTCAGATCGGTGCCTACGATTACGATGATAGAGAATTGGTCTTCCGCCGATGCGGCAATCTTGCCCAAACCACCTACACCTATTACGGTGGCAGGGTAATCGAGACGGACGAGCATCGCTATGAAGGGAGCGGACTCAATCTCACCAGTGATCGTTTTTACGGCCACGCGCCCGATGGCCAAATCAGTTGGTGGTATCGGACAGCGCCCGGCAGCGGCTACGGCGCCAGCAGCATGGAAAACGGCCGGGGAGATGCGTTTTTCTACGATTCGGATGGCAGTTTGATCAACGCGGCACGAGATATTACGACTGTGAATGGCAATTGGCCATCACAGTATGGCGACAGCAGTTTGAGCAACAATATCAGCTACGCTAACCCGTCGTCCATCACGAGCGACTACGGCTACGCATACGACGCGGCTGGCAATCGCACCACAGTGCAGCCTTACACTTATCCGGCCACCCAACCGCTAACCACCTATGCCGCCAAGGACGACAACGAGTACCAGAGTTACACCCGAGGTAGGACCACGCGAAATTTCTTCTATGACAACAACTTTAACTTGAAGCTTGTTGGAGCGACTGGTTGGACGTACACGTACGACGCCGAAAACCATTTGACTAACGCCGACTACGGTAGCTCTGGCTATGGCACTCCCGGGCAGCAGACGGTGTTCAACTATGACGGTCTCGGTCGATTGGTCGAACAGGTTATCAACGGGACGGTCACGCATTTCTATTATGCTGGCAGCCAGCGCATTGAGGAACGGGATGGCAACGACGCGCTCGTCTACAGCTATTTCTTTGACGGCCCCAGTGGCGACAGCATCCTGTGCCGCCAGAACGCTCTCGGGGTCAACTTGTGGTATCAGGCGGACATCGTGGGCAACACGTCCCATGTGACCAACGACGGTGGACAAATCGTCGAGCAATACCTCTACGACGCGTACGGCACGCCGACGGTGTACGACAGGACAGGAAGTCTATTGAATGGCGGCACCGCGTGCGATAACCACTACCTGTTCAAGAGCAGCGGAGCCTACGAGTGGCTGCCAACGCTCGGTCTCTACTATTGCCGGGCGCGGTTCTACCTCCCCCAGCATGGCCGCTGGCTGCAACCTGATCCCGTCGGGCAAGCGGGCGGGCTGAACATTTACACCTACTGCGGCAACGATCCGGTCAACGGGATCGATCCGAGCGGCCTTTCCTCTGACGAACGAGGAGATTTAGGCACTGCATCGTCCCAAGATCAACCTTACGACATGCCTGGAGATATGGCTTGGGCATTTGGTAGCACGGGTGGGTTGAGCATTGATTCTTTGGGGGGATATGATAGAAAGGTCAGTGTTTATGATCACACTATAGACGGACAAGATATAAACTACACTCCTACTTCTAGTGCACATGTCGATGTTTACAATATCGTTCATGTGAACGCATTCATGGGGGGCGTATATGACACCCTGAACGCATTTGGTTACTTACTCGGGGCCGTAGGATTCAGGCCTTCCAATTCCTCCTACGATTGGCACACCAATTATCGGAGCGGGCCAATGACCGATACCGACAAGGTGATGGGTCAATTTGCGAGTGGTCAACCACTAGGGGATGCCGTCGCGTCAGCCAGGAAGATTTCAAATTTTGTGGGACAGCAAGCGGGCTTTGCGATGGGAGGAGAGTTATTAGGAGCTCTTCGCGCGGCGGAAGGAGTGTTTGTACCGACTCGTGCGCTGTGGATTGGAGCAAGGGGAAGGATTGCCGCCATCGCAAGCAATCTCAACACAATCTTCGTAGACTCCAGTAGTGAGGGGGCAATTATAGAATGGTCACAGGCTGTAGCAAGTGCGGCTGCGCGGGCGGGTGGAAGAGTTCCTGTTTATATCGAGTTCGGATCAATGGGAGGGAGGTTTTTTTGGGAGTATGAACTTCCAATTTTGCGTGCTAATAATAGTGTAATTGACTTCATATTTGTCCCATGAGTTTTTTTAAAAACTTCAAAATTGACCATCGGGTTAATAAACTCGCCAAATACTCTGATTGGTTAGGTTCCGTGTCGTTCGATTTTGAATTTGGCAACAATGGTTCGCATTCTGTGTTAATAAACACGCCTCCAATTTCTAAATATACAGGAGGATTATACGGATTATGGCTAAGCAAGAGCCGAATGAATTTCGTGATATTACCTCGACTGAAAAAATATTTCGAGTTAATGGGATATGATGTACATTTCTAATTTTGAGTAAAGGGAACAGGCAGAAATAGCCCTAAGATAAGCTCGTTTTCGAGGATTTTGAGTGTAAAAGGGGACAAGTAGATTTGGCCTTGCCGTTTTCCACGGCTCCGGTAGTACGAATCGCCGCCAAGGATCGCTCGCGATTCTCTTGACCGAGGTATCTTTCATATTTGAGGTCAAGCTATGGAACTATTGCCTGATGAGCAACACTGGCGCCTTGTGGCCGAGGTGGCTGCCGTCACCGAACTCATCCGCTGAAGGTATTGGCTCTGCAACCGCTACGTCTGCACGTTCTACAGCAACCATGACGCCCTTAGTGGCGATATCTACTAAAGCCATTACAAGAGATTACTCATCCAAACCGGAGGTCACACAAACCCGCTGACAACGCAAGCGCATGACCGAGGATGCACGATCTGCTTCCCCATGTTAGCTTGATGCTTATCGACAATTACACATTCTCTTGCACGTTAGTACTTTAACGTGCTATGCCATCTATAAATACAATAACTTATTGCAACCACCAGTTGTCTCAAAATCCTATGCATCTCATTCAAATTCTGAAATATCCTAACAAATACAAGCACTTAACTATTGACGCTAGCGAGCAATGCTCTTACACGCGTCTTACACATTTTACATGTCAATTAATGGAGGAATGATTGTCTGAAAAACATCAACTGCTCGGCGGGAAAGTGCATGTATATCGCCGGGGAAACGGCAAGCACTGGCAATGCTCAACTTATTTGAATGGCAAAAACTGGCGAACGACTACGAAAGAAGAAAGTCTGTCACACGCCAAGGAATTCGCCGAAGATTGGTTCTTTGAACTCAAAGGCAAAAGTCGCGCGGGCCAGTTGAAGTGCGGCAAAACATTCCGCGAGGCTGCCAATCAATTTCTGAGCGAGTACGAAGCCATCACCAGTGGGGAGCGCAACCTCGACTACGTCGAGAGTTTGAAGATGAGGCTACGCGTTCACCTGCTGCCTTTTTTCGGCGACAAAACGCTGGGAGAAATCACCTCTGGTTTGGTGCAGGAATACAGGGTCCACCGTGTCACCTCACGCCTGGATAAAAAGACGGGAGAACCGATGAAGCCTGCCCGCAGCACCATGCATCATGAGATCATCACCTTGCGTCACGTCCTGAAAACGGCGGAACGGCATGGGTGGCTAAAGAATATCCCAAATATCTCACCGCCCTATAAGTCGTCGGGGAAAGTTTCCCATCGGGCATGGTTCTCGCCTGAGGAATACACGAGGCTGTACGAAGCCACGCGGGAACGCGCAAAAAACCCGAAGAACAACCGCTGGCGTGCAGCGTCGGAAAAATTGCACGATTATGTTTTGTTCATGGCGAACACCGGCCTGCGCCCGGACGAAGCCAAGCGGCTCCAATTTCGGGATGTAGCGGTGGTATTTGATCAAGCCACCGGCAAGCGCATCCTCGAAATCGAAGTTCGCGGCAAACGTGGCGTCGGCTACTGCAAAAGCATGCCCGGAGCGGTTCATCCCTTCGAGCGCCGATTGAACCGAAACAAAGGCGGGTCAACCGCTTTGGTTTTCGGGAAAATTCAGCGGGAACTTTTTAACACG
>CALMVM010000588.1 GCA_937873255.1 uncultured Verrucomicrobiota bacterium
GCGCATCCCCGCGCAGATCGCCAAGCAGATCGTGGACAAACCGGAGGACAGCCCGTTCTACAAGCCCTTCAAGAGCCCGGCGGGCCTCTCGCCGGAAGAAGCAGAAGCCATCGCCGCACGCGCCCGGCGCGCCATCGCCGACGGCGTTTTGCCGGCGTACCGTGCCTTCAAGGATTTCTTTAAAAAGGAATACCTCCCGGCGTGTTACGACGGCGTCGGCGTCTGGCAGATGCCCGACGGTGCGGCGGCGTACGCGTATTTCGCCCGGTTGCACACCACCACGGACCTCACGCCCGAGCAGATCCACGAGATCGGGTTAAAGGAGGTCGCCCGCATCCGCGCGGAGATGGAGGCGCTCAAGACGCGCGTCGGCTTCCAGGGAACGCTGCCGGAGTTCTTCACCTACCTGCGCACCGACCCGAAGTTTTTCTACGCGAACGCCGACGACCTCCTGCACGCCTACAAGGTGCAGGCCAAGACGACCGACCCGCTCCTTCCCCGGTTGTTCAAAACGCTGCCGCGCCTGCCCTACGGCGTCGAAGCGATCCCGGCCGCCATCGCGCCGGACACGTACACGGCGTTCTATCGGCCGGGCTCGGCGACGGCAGGTCGGGCGGGGTTCTTTTGCGTCAATCTCTACAAGCCCGAGACCCGGCCGAAATGGGAGATGACCGCGCTGGCCCTGCACGAATCCGTGCCCGGACACCACCTGCAAATCTCCCGCGCGGAGGAACTCGGCGACCTGCCCGACTTCCGCCGCCAGGGCGGCGGCTACACGGCGTTTGTCGAGGGCTGGGCGCTGTACGCGGAATTCCTCGGCGAGGAGATGGGCGAATACGAGGACCCGTACGCGAAGTTCGGCGAACTGACCTACGAGATGTGGCGCGCCGTGCGGCTGGTGGTGGACACAGGCATCCATTTCTACAAGTGGGACCGCCAGAAGGCGATTGACTATTTCATGGCGAACGCGCCCAAGACCGAGCATGACATCACCAACGAGGTGGACCGCTACATCGCCTGGCCCGGGCAGGCGCTCGCCTACAAGATCGGCCAACTCAAGATCAAGGAACTGCGCGCCCGCGCGATGACGAAGCTCGGCGACCGCTTCGACGTGCGGGAGTTCCACGACGCGGTGCTCGGCGGCGGCGCGGTGCCGCTGGACGTGCTCGACCACCGCATCGACGAGTGGATCGCGGACCAGCAGACCGCGCACCATTGAACCGGCCCGGAATTTGTCCACAGATTACGCAGATTTCCGCAGATTAGCAGAAAGGGGTCGGGTGGATGCCGGACGAATCCAAGCACCTTGCGCAAACCCTTCTTTTCCCCTCATTCAATCTGTGGAAATCTGTGTAATCTGTGGACAAATTTCGACGGCTCCGGCTCGCGGAAGACCGTGAGGCGGGTTATGCTTGCCGCCCATCCCCGTTCATGGCTCACAAGGAACTCCGCGCCATCGTCGAAGCCCGCGCCCGCGCTGCCGCGTCGGACCAGCCGGCCGCGCTGGTGACGGTGGTGAAGACCTCCGGTTCCACCTACCGCCGGCCCGGCGCGCGGATGCTCGTGCTGCCACCGACGCACGACGGCGAAGCGGCCGGCAGCGTCGGCGCGGATTTCCTCGGGTCCATCAGCGGCGGCTGCCTGGAAGACGACGCCCGCGAACGCGCCCTCGAAGCCATCGCCGCCGGCCGGCCCGCGCTCGCGCGCTATGACACCACGGCGGAGGGCGACATCGTTTTCGGCAGCGGGCTGGGCTGCCAGGGGGTCGTCCAAATTTTGATCCAGCCGTTGTCCCCCACGTCCGGCGCGCTCGACCCGGTAGAATGCATCCGCCGCGCGCTGGCGGCCCGTTCGCTCGGGGCGTTGGCAACGGTGATCGGCGTGGAAGGACCGACCGATGGCGCGTGCCCATCGCCGGGCGACATGGTCTGGCTCGCCTCCGCCGGGGCGGATGTCGAACACACCTTCCGCGACGCCGGACTGGCCGCCGCCGTCGCTCGCGATGCCCGCGCCGTTTTGCGCGACGAGGCGGACCCGGGCCTGCGCCTTTACCCGCTGGCGGGCAACGCCGCCGCCCGCGTCGAAGTCTTCCTGGATGTGATCCGCCCGCCCCGCGCGGTGTTGATCTGCGGGGCAGGCCACGACGCCGTGCCGGTCGCGCGCCTCGGCCAGGAACTCGGCTGGCGCGTGCGCATCGTGGACGGCCGCCGCGCGTACCTCGCGCCCGCGCGTTTCCCGGGGGTCGACGAACTGATCCACTGCCCGCCGGCTTCCTTCGCCGGGCGCGTCCCCGTCGAACCCGGCGAGTCCGCCGTGCTCATGACGCACAATTACCTGCACGACCGCGCGATCCTCGGCGCGCTGCTCGCCTCGGAGGCCGGTTACATCGGCGTGCTCGGCCCCCGCCGCCGCACCGACCGGCTGCTCTCCGAAATCGCCGCCGAACTTGGGGGAGACTCCCCACTTTTGGGCAAGGGTTCGCTGCGCCGGTTGCACGCACCCGCCGGGCTGGACATCGGAGCGGAAGCCCCCGAACAGATCGCGCTGGCCATCGTCGCCGAGATCGAGGCCGTCGGCGCGCGACGCGGCGGCGGCTTGCTCAAGCACCGCATCGAACCGTTGCACGGAGCCGCCTTCTCCGGGGAGGCCGGCGGGACCACGACCGCTCAATCGAACTCGATTTCCAGAGCGCTCTCGCAGAAGTCAAACGTGGCGGGTTCCGATTCCGAACCGTCCGCATAAACGGCCTTCACCCACTGCTTGCACGCCTGGTTGTCCGTGGACTTGTCCCACACCAGCTTGACGGTCTTGCCGGCCGGAATGCCATCGCTGCCAAGATCGAATTTGGCCCCGTTTTCTTGTCTTGGGAAACGAGCACCTGCGTGATCTTCGACTTGGTTTTGTTTTCGACGGTGAAGGAATATCCGCTGTCCGCCGCCACTGACTTCGGGGGGATGAAAGCGAGTGCCGCAAAGGTGAAGGCGAGGAGGAGGGTTTTGACGGAACGGTTTTTCATAAGGACGGGTGAACTGCGAGTGTCGTGCAACCGGGATTCCGACGCACAACCACCGCAGGATGGGCGCGTTCCATCGCCGGAAAAAACAAAATCGCCTCAATCGTTTCCCGATGCGAGTCGTCCGCCGGTGAACGCCGCGCCGAATGGATGAATCGTGCGAGGCGACGTATCTATTTCGGCGGCGCGAGCTTCGTCTTTTCCGGAAAATCCACTTTCGCCAAGACGGACCCCGGCATGGAAAGCGCGGCGACTTTATCGTTGTCGCCGAAGGCTACCACCACGCTCGTCCATTTCTTGGCGTGGAGTTCCTCTGTGATGTCGAAATACACGTTGGTCACCTTGAAGCGCGGCAGCGTCGGCGGCAGCAAAACCTCCTGGAGGCCTTTCGGCGTTTCGGTCCAGATCGCGTTGGGCCCCTTGGCCGTGTCGATGAGATGGTCGTCCTTGTCGTAAAAATACGCGTGCACGAAGACCGACGACGACGGCGTGTCGGCCCCGACCTGGAGCGAAACCTGGAGACGCATTTTGAGGTCCTTGCGCCAATCGTGCCCGACCTTGATGAGGTCGCTGGAAGCGATCGGTCGGATGCTCACCACCTTGTAGGCTTCCTGCGCGTGGGCGGTGATCGTCGCGGCGAGCAGGAGGACGAAACCCAATGTTAAAGCCCGGAGCCAGGAGAATTTTTGCATCGGGGAAAGGGAGTGGCGGCGCGCCCTTTTATGCCGCCTCGTTCCCGGGCCTGCAAGCCAATTTTGTCTCGGCCCGGCCGTCCCCTAACCCTGAATCTCGACTTCCTTCTTTTGCACGCGTACAGCGTGCTCCACCGGCTCGATCTGCGAACCGTACTTGTTGGCGTATACCTGTGTGAACTCCGCCCCGAACAGCAAAATCTGCGACGAATAATACACCCACACGAACGTCGAGATCATCGCGCTCGCCGCCCCGTACGCCGACCCCGCGCTGCCGCTGCCGAGATACAACCCGAGCGCCTGCTTGCCGATCAGAAAAAGCACGGTCGTCAGCGCCGCGCCGATCAGCCCGGAGGAGCCCGCGATCGCGACGACGG
>CALMVM010000589.1 GCA_937873255.1 uncultured Verrucomicrobiota bacterium
CAGCGGCCTGCTCATCGACAACTTCAACTACACCGTCGTGCCCGAGCCGGGCACCAACCTGCTTCTCTTGATGGGGGGCGGCGTGTTTGGATTCGCCGTGTACCGCAGCCGACTGGCTCTGCGGGCATAGGGCTCCTACGACTACTGACGACCTTGCAACCGCCTGCCTGGCATCGCACCGGGCAGTCGGTTTTTGTTTATGCTTTGCGGCACGGCGCGGCCGCCCAAAATGGAGACGGTGGCCTCTATCTAAAAAACCGTGGTTCTGTCAGGTGCTACGGTGTTGATCTCGCACATAAACCAATCAATAAAAAAATCTTACCTGACACAGCCGCTCCGACCCTTAACCCTGTCTAAATATATAGATATAAGTAACTGTCGCATAGAAAGATGTGTAATAATCATTATTAGAAATATGTTGGAGGTTCGGCACTAAAGAGCCGTTATTATTGGAATTTCGTGGCTATGGGCAGAATCGGAAGGCAAAATCGTGTTTTGGGAGGCGATTCGCGGAAAATTGAATCTGCGGTTGTTTTTTCTCAAAGAAAGTAAAACAGATGACCGGCTACTCGCGTAGAGGCCGTCGCCGGGCGCGCCGCGCTCTGGTATTGTCACCATAGTCGGCGATAATGTTTCTGGTCTAAAAAACGCCGTGCAGCGTGGACGCGCTTTCGCTGTCGTCGGTTTGGGCCGAGGTAAAAAGCGCACGTCAGGGCAGGCCAAGCGACGGAACCGCTCACGGTTGACAGGCAGATTTTCGCTCCTCGGATTGCGTCAAAGGTGATCAGAGCCTCGCGCACCTTTTTACGGAACTTTTACATGCAGCGCACTTGGCGTTGACATGAGGGGGCCTCATCTCTGGCAGATTGCCGGCATGCAACCGCTGATCTTGCGTCAGTTCTGAGGACCAGGCGGAGGGCGGGGTCGATGAGGTTTTAGTTCAGGTTGTGCTCGAAGTCCCGCTGTAAAAGTGCAAGAAACCGTCCAGGGCAGAAGATGGATGGTCAAATGGTCGACAGTGCCTGCGGCCAGCCCCGCCGACACCGCAGATTCGAAGTAAGAGACGTGTTAACCAGAAACGATTGCCCCGTTATCTTATGGGTGGGTAAAGGCGATGTCGTCTATGTATCCGCGATAGCCACCGGTGCTTCCGGATCGATCAAAGCCGATGTCGAGCCGGTTAATAGTCTTACCCGCCAGCGGTGAAAGGTCCACCGTCACGTAGTTCCAAGTGTCCAGGGTCAACGCGGCACCCTGCGAGTTCGGATGGACTTTGTAGCCGCGCTGATCCTTCAGGCCGCTGTCTCGCAGAGTGGTGTTGTCCGTGAAGATCAGGTCCACTGCCACGTATGCGCTGTTGGTCCCGGACACGGAGCTGTAACCGCTCGAGCTTTGCGGATAGATCCAATAGGAGAGGTGAGTCCCGGAGGCAACGGTGAGAGACTTGCTGCTGAGGTCGAACGCTTTCAGGTAAGCGTGCGTGCTGCTGCCTCCTTGGGCGTTACCCGAATACATCAATTCGGCGCTGCCGCTCTGGCTGTTTTCGTTCCGGACGCCCAGTTGCACCGTGGAAGCGTTGGCAATCGCGCCGACGTTGCTGATGAGCCCACCCGGCGAGGTGTTGTCCACGGTGTCCGTCCAGGTCGGCTGATACTCACCCGCCTCCAGGCTGGTTCCCCAGACGTAGTTGAGCGCCACCGGCGCGCTCATCCCGTCCGTGTACGAAGGCGGCGCCACCGCGGAGTCCGAACCCCAGTTGGTGTTTGCGCCGGTCCCCATCGTGTACGCCAGCGTCGCCCCCTTGGCGAGGTTGGCAAACCGGGTCCAGGGAGTCTGGGACGTGGCGCCGTTGACCGTCAGGCTCTGGATGTAAGGAGCCGCGTCCGCCGCCCCGGTTGCCTTGATGGTCACATCGCCTCCGCCCAAGTGGATGACGGCATTGGGGAACAGGGGGCCGCTCATGACGAGTACGTCGTCGCCCGGGATGACCGGGTACAATCCCAACGCCGCCCAGACGTACCAGGAAGACATCTGCCCGATGTCGTCGTTGCCCGGCAGCCCACCCGCGCCGGTGGTGTAGAGTTGCGTCATGACCTGCCGCACCACCTGGGAGCACTTGTAGGGTTGGCCGACGAAGTCATAGACGAACGGCGTTTCCGAGCAGGGTTCGTTGCCCATGTAGGCATACTGAGAGTTAGTCGTGTCCGTGTTGTTGATCTGCGTAAAGAAAGTGTTGAGGCGGTTGGCGGCGTTGGCGTTGCCCCCCATCTTGGCCACGAGCGAACTGTAGTTGAAGGGCACCATCCAGACGTACTGGTAAGCCGTTCCCTCGACGAAGGCAGTGCCCGAGTAGCTTGGGAAGCCCGGCGACCACCAGGCGTCCGAGTTGCGCATCTGGAAGTAGCCGGAGCCCGTGTTGTAGAGGTTCCGCCAGTTCTGCGCCCGGTTCATCGCCAGCGTGTAGGCGTTGCTGGTGTCGCCGATGGCCTTGGCAAACCGCGCCAGGGCGAAATCATCGGTGCAGTATTCCAGGGTCATGGCGACGGGTCCATAGCCTCCGATCTCGTTCTGCGGAATATAACCCAAATTCAAGTAATCCCGGTTGGCGTCCCGTTCGACGATGCCGTTCGCGGCCCGGGTGATCGGCTGTGTGGCTGCCTTGACCATCGCGTTCAGCGCGGTGGTCTGGTTGAAATTGGTGGCCCCGAAGGCGTACATCCCGGCGATGATCGGCGTGGCGTCATCTCCCACCATGATGCCCGCATCTCCACTGGGCAGGCTCCAACGGGGCATGGCTCCGCTTTCCTGGGCGTCTTGCAACAGCGAGCGGACCATATCGCTGGCGTTGCTCGGGGACAGCATGGCGATCAGTTGGCACTCGCTACGGTAGATGTCCCAGCCGGAGAAATATTCGTACTTGGTGAAACCCGGGTTCGTATGGGGATTGCCGTCGTAGCCCAGGTAGCCGCCGTCGGCGTCGCTGACCACGCCCGGCCCGAGCGAGGCGTGGTACAGCGCGGTGTAAAAAGTTTGCGTGTCGTTGGCCGTGCCGCCGCTGACCTGGATCTTGTTGAGCAGGTTGTTCCAGGTGTTGCTCGCGGCGTTCTGCGCATTGGTGAAACCGGTGGCGGTGAACGACGCCGCCGGGCTTTCCGCCTGGAGGTTGGCCTTGGCGGCGGCCAGGCTCGTCCACGAGACGCCGACCCTCGCCAGCACCGCGCCGCCGCTCGGCAGGTTGAAGGTCAGGTAGGCTCCGAGCTTGGAGGAGGCGGCGCTCGTTCCCGAGGTGGAAGTACTGCCCGGGCTCAAGGTCGTGCCGTTCCAAGTGCCGTAGGCGGAGAAGGAATGGTCGAACACCACGTCGAAGTACAGCGTGTGGTTCTGACCCGAACCCAGGAACCCGAGCCCGGTCGTCGAACCGCTGATCTCGTTGCCGCCCGTGTTGATCTGGATGGAGGCCTTGATGATGGAGGCACCGCGGCCCGCGTTGATGAGCAGGCTGGCGGTGTTGCCGGACGGATAGGTAAAC
>CALMVM010000590.1 GCA_937873255.1 uncultured Verrucomicrobiota bacterium
AAAGCCGGCGCCTCGACGCCGTAGCCGGCCCCTTCCCCGCGTCCCAGCCCGGCAAACATTTACATCCCCCTTTCCGCCGCCAACGCCGTGCCGGTGCGCTTCCCGACGCCCGCGCCGAATTCCGTTCCCGCCGACCCGATTCCCAACCTCGTGCGCGAGAGCGTGCACGGCGACACGCTCAACAACGTGCTGCCCTCGCCGGCGGTGCCGAGTTACGCGTCCAACCTCAATTCCGCCAGCGCCGCCGCCCTGGACGGCCGCGCGGTGACCGCCGCGCGTTGGAACAGCCATTTCCTCATCCCCAGCCAGTCCACCGCCACGACGGCCGACAGCACGCCGGACTCGGCGGTAAAATTCACCGCGCCCGACTGGGTGCTCGTCACCCGCAACGGTCCCGCCGTGCTCGACAACAGCGCGGTGAGCGGCACCGGCGCGCTCAGCGACGCGACGCCGACCAACGGCAACTTCGTGATCGGCCGCTACGCCTACGCGGTGTATGACGAAGGCGGGTTGCTGGACATGAACGTGGCCGGCCACCCGACGCCCGCCGCGACGGCGGCGCAGAGCGGCTTCACGCCGACGCAACTCAGCCGCAAGGGCTCGCTCGCGTTGGCGGACCTCACGCAACTGCCGGTCGTCAAAACCCCCAACCCCGCCTCGTCCGGCGATTACCTCGCACAGTCCGTGGTGGATTCCCTCGTCGGTTGGCGCAACTACGCCTCGGCGGGGCTCTCCGGGGCGCCGTACCCGAATTTCACTTTCTCCTCCACGCAGGCTGCGAACTGGTTCACGAACTTCGCCAGCAAAAACGTCAAGGGGTTCTTGACCGTGTTTGACAGCGGTCCCTCGTACACCGGCCCGACCGACCAAGCGTTCCTGAGCCGGCAGCAACTTTTGAAGTTACGCGCGAGCATCGGCTTCAGCCCCAACGCGCTCCAGTATATGGGCACGTTCAGCCGTGGGTTGGAACAACCCTCGTACCGGCCCGCCCACCTGCGCTATCCCGCCGACGCGCCCAGCGTCAACGCGGTCGCGTCCACGCAGCCGCCGGGGGCCTCCTCGGTCAGCACCTACGCGGGCAACAACGACGCCGCCGGCACCTTGCCCGACGGCACGGCCGGGCAGGACGTTATCAATCCTTCCCTGCTCACCGTGCGCGTGCGGAATACGTTCACCCGCTACGATCCGCCCAGGACGCCCGCCGTCATCGGCGAACCGCTCGTCAAAAAGAAATTCCCGCTCAGCCGTCTGGCGGAGATCACCTACAACGCCATGGACGCGACCCCGAGCGTTGTGGACCCGGCCGCCTCCCATAACCACATCAAGGAGTGGTTCGGCCTGTCGCGGACCAGCGCCTCCGCGGCATGGACCTACGATCACGGCGGCACCGACGCCAACGGGCGAGCGGCGATCATGACCCTGGACAAGGTCGCCCAAGCCAACCGCGAGCCGGATTTTGCGGAACTGCTCAAGGCGGCGATCAACGCCGGTTCGCTGGCCAAGGGCGGACCCAACCTGCACAACGAAGAGGGCAATTACCAGTACACGGTGGACGTTTCGCTTGATTACCAGGTCCTCCAGATCATGGCAAACCTGATCGACCAATCGGACACCGACAGCTACCCGACCGTGGTCCAGATCGCGGCCGGGAGCGTCATGCGCACTTTTCGCGGGACGGAAGACCTGCCGTACTTCTACCGTTACCATCCCTTCTCGGTGGTCACGGAGTTGCCTGACCCGCTCTTGAGCAAGAGCACCTCCGTATCTTTCAACACGCCGGGCGGCCCGCGCGTCCTGCAATCCTGTGAACCCTTGCCGGCCACGGGACTGAACAAGGCGGGCAAGGTCGTGGCCCTTTACGTGCCAGAGGTGTGGAACCCTCACGATGCCGGCACGCGCATCGCCGCCAGCGCGAACCGGCCCGCGCGCTTCCGCCTGAGCGTCATCACCGACGACCCCGCTCTACCCACACCGCAAACGACGGCGTGGGAGGCGGGGATCAAATCGCAGATGTCGGCCGATTGGTACGATGACGTTCCGCCGAAGGCATCGATCCCGCAGGCCACCACCGCCCTGATCGATCCGGTCGTCGGTGCGACCGCTCCCGGAGCAACTGCCACCGCCTCGACGGCGCTCACGTTCGGCGACGACGGGGGCAAGCTTTTCCGCGAACCCACCCTCCTGTGGCATGCGGATGCCCCGGCGAACATCAACCTGGCCGCCGAGGTCGGTTCGCTGGCGGGGCCGTACACGGACATCAACAGCGGCGGCGTCTACTTCGGCGTGTGGATCGGGCAGAATCCCGTTTCGTACACCGGCACCGTGGACCATGTCACC
This sequence comes from uncultured Verrucomicrobiota bacterium, assembly GCA_937873255.1. GTDB lineage: Bacteria > Verrucomicrobiota > Verrucomicrobiia > Chthoniobacterales > SZAS-18 > CAHJWO01. Next base: position 2,338 of record CALMVM010000590.1, read on the forward strand.
TACCCGGCGTCCCCTCAGGCTGACGACGACAAATATCTGTTCCAGGCCACCTCGATCCCACCGGTCTACAAGCAACCCATCGGTTCTTATAAGAATTACACCTTCCGCCTCCAGTACCAAGACCCCAACAACTCCGCTAACTGGATCACTTACGACGAAAAGTACCCGGACATTCACGGCCTCTATCCCTCACAGATGGTCTTGAACAAGGCCGATTATCCCCGCAGCCAGTGGGCCGATCCGCTGCCGAACCGCACCAACCAGCTTTCCGACAGCGCCACTGGCTACGACCCCCGGACGGCGCGTTTCGGAGTGGGCACTTCCAGCGAGTTCAACGATGGCGTGATGGTGCTCGACCATACTGCTGCGGCGAACTACAACGCGGACAACGACGCGGGCAACCTGTCGATGACCTCCAGCAAGTTCACCGTCCTCGTGACCCAGCGCCCCTACGCCGACATCGGCAGCAAGGTGAAGTATTCCAACCCGGGCATGTCTTCGGACGAGAACGGCGGCAAGAATCTGCGAGAACGCTGGTTTTCGGGGCGTGGTTGGAACGCCACGGCGAATGCGCCGGGTGCCGGGGGCTGGCCGCTTGAATACGACGGTGTCCTCTTCGGTCAGAACAATCCGGCGATCAAAATGCCGCAGCGCGATCCTCCCGGCACGTACAACGGCAGCAATTACTACGAGGATGCCGACGGGGTGGCGCGCCGCGCGATGGGCGCTTATGCCTATCTGGCTTCCAGCGGCATCCTGCCAACGGTCGGCACCACCGCGAATCTCGAAGGCCTGCCCCACGCGACGGCCAACGCCTATCCCAATGACTCCGGTGTCGGCACGCCGACCGCTCAGAGCCTGAGCCGGCCGCTGATGCTCAACCGCCCCTTCCGTAGCGTCGGTGAGATGAGCAGCGCTTTCCGCGGCACGCCGTGGAAACAGCTCGATTTTTTTACGCCCGAGAGCGGCGACGCGGCCCTGCTCGACGTGTTCTGCGTCAACGAGACCCCCGCCGACGCCGTCGTCGCGGGCAAGGTCAACCTCAACACCCACCAGGGTCCGGTGCTCCAGGCCATCGTGGCGGGAACCGCCCGCGACGAACTCGCCAACGTGTCCGCTCCTCCGTCGTATGCCCTCACACAGTCCCTCACCAACGACGAGGCCGGCAAAGTCGCGGCCAAGCTCGTCGGCATCACCACTGACACCACGCACGCGTGGCGGGGCCCGTTGATCAACGTCGCTGACCTGGTCGGCCGCTTCGTCAACACCACGCCGGGCACCAACACGGGCGAAACCGATTTCTATACGTTCAACGAGACCGTCACCGGCAAGAACTACACCTACGCCGGGCTGAGTGCGGCGCTCGATGCGAGTGTCTACACCACGGCCTCCAACCAGACCGCGCGTATCCAGCGCATGCGCGAGTCCGCCATCCGCGCCCTGGCCGACAGCGGCCAGACCCGCGTCTGGAATCTCCTGATCGACGTGGTGGCCCAGAGCGGCCGATACGCCCCCAACGCCAGCCAGCTCGCGCAGTTCAGCGTGGACGGGGAGACCCGTTTTTGGGTCCACGTCGCCATTGACCGCGCCACGGGCGAGGTCATTGATCGGCAGATCGAAGTCGTTTCCGAATGAAAATCCTCCTGTTCCTCCCCATCCTCTGCCTGTGTGCGGCCTTCGCGCGGGCACAATCTCCATCCCCCGCCGCAGCGAACCCTCCGGCGGGTCCACTGCTGCGCGCGGTGCCCGATTGTTCTCAATGGGAGATCACGTTCCGCTACCCGGACGACCGGCGGTCAAAGGAACGCGGCGCGCCCGTCCAGGCCGACGCCTCTCGCAACGCCCGCCCGCGCAAGACCGTGACCACCAAGACCGGCAGGATCGTCCACGAGCAGCAAACCGATGTGATCGACCGCGTGACGGAATGGTGGTTCGACGGCCCGACACAGTATTATAAGACCGCTGGGGACGCCCTTTGGCTCCAGTTGCTGCCGGATGCGCACCAAAGCGTAGGGATGGCCACGACCTACCGCGCCTTGCCTCCGAGCGGGTATCACGATCTGGAATGGATCAACGAAACGACCTACGTGGGCACGATTCTCTACGGCCAAGGCAACTGCCTGGTCTTCGCCCCGAAAGGCGCGCGCAGCCTCGACCTGAGCGACCCCGCGCAACGGCCGAAGCTGCTGGAGGCAGCGCATACGCTCGCCTACGTGGACGCGGACACGCGGCTGCCACTTGCGGTGAAGGCCGGCGGTGTGGTGCGGACCTTCGTTTTCGACGCGCCGCCGACGCAGGCGCAGCGGTTTCCCGCCGACCTCGCCGAACAGATCAAAAAGGCCGGCGAGGGCCGCGCCCGGCTCGAACTGCCTGCGGCTCGCCCCTACTGAAATTCGACCCGATGCGCGCGCGCTCCTTTCTTTTCTTGCTGCCGCTGTGCTTGACCGTCACCCTGCGGGCCGCGCCGCCGGACGGTCCGCTGTTGCGTTCGCCGGGAGATTTTGCCCGGTGGCAGGTTGTTTCCGTCTATTCCGACAAGGCATCGTCGAGGGAACATTCCGGCCGCCGCGCGAAAGCGGCTCCCACGCCGCCCGAAAACCGTCTGCAAAAGCTGGTGACGACCAGGACGGGCCGGCTGATCCATGAGGAGCGCACGGACTTCGCCCAACGCACGACCGACGTGTGGTACGACGGCGGCACGCAGTACACGCGCCCTCCCGGGGCGATGGCCTGGTTCCGCGCCGACAGCACGACCGGCGATCCTTCCTACCGGCCCCCGTCGGATCTGGGATACCGTGGCATCGACCTCGTCAGACCGGAGAACTACGTTGGCACGCTCACCCACGACAAACGCCCGTGCTTGGTGTTCACCTCCGGCCCGGCACAAAAAATCGACTGGACCAAGCCCGCCGCAGCGCAGAAACAGATCAAGACCTTGAGCACCGTGGCCCTGGTGGACGCGGACACCCGCCGTCCCGTCGAAATCCGCGCCGGTGGGGAAACGCGCACGTTCCAGTTCGACCCGCCCCCGACCCGCATGCAAACCCTC
>CALMVM010000591.1 GCA_937873255.1 uncultured Verrucomicrobiota bacterium
GCGCGCAACGCGGGGCGGTGCTCGCGCTCGTGCTGCGGCAGGGGGCGACGCTGGTGCTGATCGGTCTCGGCGTCGGGGTCGCGGCGGCGCTGGGAATGGGTCGGGTGCTGGCGCGCGTCTTTTACGGGGTGGGAGGCAGCGACGTGTTGACGCTCGGCGCGGTGTGCGCGGTGCTGGCCGTGGCGGCGTTGCTGGCCTGCTGGCTGCCGGCGAGGCGCGCGACGAAGCTCGACCCCATGACCGCGCTCCGCGACGAGTGAGCAAAGCAACGGCGCGAACCGTCGATTTGAGCAGCGTTCCAAGGACAGCTCCCGTACTCCCGGGGACTATAATTTTTCATTGGTTCCCGGCCACGGGAAAGGCCATTGGCAAGACGGGGTCCGGGTCTTCGTCGCCTTTCTCCGGGGGGACGATGCCGCCTGGTTCCGGCGGATGCTGGAAACCGGTGAGCAGTTCGATCCTGCCGTCGTAATTTTCCACGAGCGCCGTGCAGCTTTCTACGAAGTCGCCGCTGTTGTAATAGCTCACCGCCCCCGGCGTCTCGTGAACGGCGGCGCTGTGGATGTGGCCGCAGAGCACGCCGTCCACCTTGTCGTTGCCGGCCAGGCGGACGACGGCTTTTTCAAACTCGCCGATGAACGCCACGGCGTTCTTGACGCGCGCCTTGACGTACGCGCTCAGCGACCAATGCCCCAGCCCGCAGAGCCGGCGCAAGAAATTGACCGGGCCGTTGAGCCTCAGCAAAAACTGGTAGCCCACGTCGCCGACGTAGGCGAGCCACTTGACGTTCTGGATGACGGTGTCGAGTTCGTCGCCGTGGATGACGAGCAGACGGCGGCCGTCGGCGGTGGTGTGGATCGCGCGGCGGACGATGCGCAGGTTGCCGTACTCGCCGAGGAAGTCACGCATCATTTCATCGTGGTTGCCGGGGATGTAGATGAGATCCGTGCCCTTGCGGCCCTTGCGCAGGATTTTCTGGATCACGTCGTTGTGCGCCTGCGGCCAATAACGGCTGCGGCGCAGGCTCCACACGTCGATCAGGTCGCCGACGAGGTAGAGCGTGTCGGCATCGACCTCGCGCAGGAAACGCAGGACGGCCTCGGCGTTGCAGCCGCGCGTGCCGAGGTGCAGGTCGGAAATCCACGCGGTGCGGTAGCGCGCGGGGTTGGCGGCGGGCATTGGCGGTTGACCTTGCGGCGCGTCGGCCGGCGTTGCCACCGCGGGCGTGTGACGGTTCTGTGACGGGTCCATCCCGGATCGGCGGGTCAGCTCAGCACGTAGGCCTTCTGTTCGTTGGAGAGGAAAGGCGAGGTGTTGACGGCGGTGTCCGTCGAGGCGCGGAGCGTCTGGCCGACCGCCGCGACCACCGTGCCGACGACGTAGAAAACCAGCACCACCAACGCCGCCGCGATGAACCCGCCGAAGGCAAAGACGAACTTGAGCGGCCCGAGCACGTTCAGGCTCGAAACCACGCCGGACGCCAGCGTCAGCGTGCCCGTCACCCAGCCGAACGCCTTGATGGTCGTCCCGAAGCCCGTGGCCAGCCCGGCGACCCGGTGGCAATCGCGGTAACGGTCGATGAGAGGGTGGTCGGTGGGCGGCGGCGTGGCGTCGGCTTCGGTTTCGTCGGGCATCGTTGTCTGGTGGTTAAAAGTGCGGCGCGACGCGGTGGGTTCCGCCGGTAATGGAGAATCACGATTTCGTCAAGCCACCCGGTCTATTGAATGTGGTTCATCAGACCCCGGTCAGGTCGCTCTCGGCCTGGATCAACGCCCTGTAAGGCGGCACATGGTCGCAAAGGACGCTGATCGGCCAGAACAGGGTTCTGAGCCAGTCGGGCGGCTCGTGTCCCTTGCCGACAACCGCCACGTAGGGCAGCAGCAATAAATGGGGGAACAAAAAGTAGATCATCAGCAGCGCACCGCAAAAATAGGCGGGGTAATGAGATCCTTTGATCCTGGATGTTTCCATCGGTGCCGGCCTCGTCGGGTCGTCGGGATTGCGCGGACACAGCTTGCCACTCGCGCCACCTCTCTGAAAAGCCTGAACTTCGGCAAATCACTGGCATCTCCCGGGCGTCCGTGTAGCATGCCAATCCCGCCCCGACCGTATGGAAGCCTTCACGCCCGCCGAACAGCAGATCCTCGACCGTTACTTCACCAACAGCGACCAATCGGTGTTCGGGCTCATCAATTTGCCCGAGGTGGTCAAGGGTGCGCTGTTCGCCCGCTACAGTCGTTCGCCCAAGTCGCTGCGGCGGCTGTTCCTCGACGAATTCCACCGCGACCCCGCGCAGGGTGTCGCCGCGCTGGCGGAAGCCGAAATCGCCCCGCGCGAGGCGATGGGCCAGAGCCGCGCCGAGAAGTTGTACGAAAAAGTGTTCACCGAGTACGGCGACGATTCCGTGGCGCAACTCGGCGGCGCGCACCTCGCCTGCGAGGACATCACCAACGTCCTGACCAAGATCATTGAGCGCCCGCGCCTCGCGTCGTACCTCGAACAGAGCACGCGCTACATCGTGTACGATCAGCGGCGCGAGGGCGACGGGCACTGGAAATTCCGCGCGCCCGCCGAGATTGGCGACCCGGCGTTGCGCGGGAAATTCTACGCGGTGATGGACGGCCTGTTCACGTTCTACGCGCGCTTGGTGCGCGAACTCCAGGCGCGCTACGAGGAAGAATTTCCGCGCGATGCGAAGACGCCGCTCGCCCCGTGGCAGGCGAGCATCCGCGCGAAGGCGTGCGACGTAGCGCGAGGGCTGTTGCCGGCCGCCGTGCTCTCCAACGTCGGCGTGTACGGCTCCGGACAGGCGTACGAAATGATGCTGCTGCGGATGTTCGCGCACCCGCTTGCCGAGGCGCGCGAATGCGCGGCGACGATGCTCGCGGAATTGAGGAAAATCATCCCGGCGTTCTTGCGCCGCGTGGACATGCCCGAACGCGGTGGCCGGTGGTCGGCGTATTATGCCGACGTACACGCGCGCATGACCGACGCCGCCGCCGGACTGGACCTGACCCAATTCGGTGGCAGGCCGGAAGTGGACCTCGTCGAGTGGGACCCGTCGGGCGAGGAAAAGGTCGCGGCGGCCGCGCTGTTTGAGTACACCGACGCGCCCAGCGCCTCGCTCGAAGCGGCTGTCGGCACGATGGACGCGGACGCGAAGGCGGCGCTCCTCGCCGCGTACGTCGGCGAGCGCACGAACCGCCGCCACCGGCCGGGGCGGGCGTTCGAGCGCACGGATTACAAGTTCGACTGCGTGACGGACTACGGTTGTTTCCGCGACCTGCAACGCCACCGGATGCTCACCATCGAATGGCAGCCGCTCGGCACCTCGCTCGGTTACAAGACGCCCGAGGATTTGTCGCTCGTCCCGGGTTCCGCCGACGAATGGAACCGCCACATGGAGCAGGCCGCCGCGCTGGCGTCGGAGGTTCGCACGGCGCACGGGGGGCTCGTCGCGCAATACGGCGTGCCGTTCGCGTACAAGATCCGGTTCACGATGCAGATGAACGCGCGCGAGGCGATGCATTTGCTGGAGTTGCGCACGCAGGAACAAGGACACACCGAATACCGGCGGGTGTGCAACCGGATGTTCGAGTTGATCCGCGACAAGGCGGAACACCGGCTCCTGGCGGACGCGATGAAATACATCGACCCGACGAGCTACGATCTCGGGCGACTCCATGCGGAGAAGCGCACGCATGCGCGGTTGGAAGCGCAGGCCGGAGCGTGACGCGGCTATTCGTACATCGCTTGTCGTGACGGTAAACCGTGCGCGCCCCCCCAAAAGTCTGTCATCCTGAGGCGAGTGCAACGAGCCGAAGGACCTCGCCGCAAGGTACACGCGGACCAACACGATTGACCTGAGAAGAGGGTAACCAGAGGGTCAGGCCACGAGTGCGAGGCAGGCGTGTACCCTCCGGCGAGGTCCTTCGGCTCGTTGCACTCGCCCTCAGGATGACAGAATAAAAAAGCGAAGCCGTGAGCAGGCCGGCACTGCTCAGCCATCAAAAAAAGCCTCGTCCCTTGATTTGGGTTGCCTGCGACGTTGCCTCTCACGCGCTCTCCAAAAAACGACGAGAAGTGTTTACAACACCACGGCGGCGGGTTCATAACATCCGCCGTTGAGCGCCCTCCCCGAACCATCCGCCATCGACCCGGACACGCCGCTGACGCAACGCACCGTGCGCGTGTTGCTCTGGATCGAAAAGTATCCGTTGCCGCTGGTTTACTTCTGGTTGGCGTGGGGGCGTTGGGTGGTGCTGCGCGCGCTCTACCGCGAATATCGCGCGGCCACGTCGATCTCAGTCACGTTGGCTCCCGGTTGGCAAAATCTGTACTACGCCAGTCTGGGGAGGAATGCCCTGCTGTTCGCCCTGATGATTTTTACCGGCGTCACGCTGCTGCTCAACCGCAGACCCTCGGTCGTGCCCGACAAACTCAAGCACGTCGTGGTCCCGCTGGCGGCGAGTTATTATTTCGTCCTCTACGGTCTCGTGGACAAACTGCCGCCGGCCTGGTCGGGGAACCTCGCGCCTCGCGAATGGTGGCCGACGCTCACCCTCGCCGGATTTTTGTGCAGCCTGGTGGGATACGCGGTGAGCCTGTGGGCAATCTGCCACCTGTGGCGGTCGTTCGCCGTGATGGTGGCGGTAAGAACGGTGGTGTACGGCGGCCCGTACGCTTACGTCCGCCACCCGATGTACCTCGGCTACCTGCTGGACAGCTTCGGCCTGCTGCTCGTGAGCGGATCGTTGGCGATGGGCGTACTCGCCGCCGGGTTCGCGCTGCTGCTGACGATCCGCGCGAGGATGGAAGACGAATATCTCGCCGCCGCGAGCGCCGAGTACAAACGCCACTACTGGCGCACGGGTCTGTTTTTTCCGCGTTGGCCGAGGGGTCAGCGATAGGTGAAGAGATCGGCCGGCGCGTACGTCCGGCCACTGGCGGCGTTGAGCGCGCGGCAGACCTTGGCCTGCACGTTGGGCGTCAGACGGCGGCCCTTGCACGCGCGGGCCCCCATCTAGTGGGTCAACTGTTCAGTCGAAGCCGCGACGAGGTCGTTCGCCTTGAAGCCGTGTTCGGCCAGCAGGCGGGCGATGGGCTGTTCGCCGAGGTTGCGTTCGATTTCGTCGGGCATGTGTTCGGCCAGGGCGGCGTGGAGCAGTTCGATCAACTCCGGATCCATGAAACCGTAGTCGTCGGCAATGTCCAGGCAGACAATCGATTTGCCAATCAGTTCATCGGGGAAATCCTCGCCCAACCGCTGGACGTGCCGACGTTCCATGCAAAAAACGCGGTCCGCCCATTGCAAATGCCCGGCGTTGACCCGCACGCGCGCGGACGGCGCGGTGCCGGCCGAACGCGCCTCGACGCCGGGGCGCCCGACGCAGAGTTTTTCGGCGGTGGGGCTGCGCCACTGGTTGCGGCTGCACACGAAGAGGAAGCGGAGCGGGGAAGGCAAAATGACGAATGACGAAGGGCAGAAACAGCGGATAATCAGAAGAGAATTTTCACAGTTCTATCCCGCTCGCCGATGTTCGTCATTCGTCATTTGCCTTCGGCTGTCTCGCAGACTCGGCTGTCGTTCGTCATTTTCTCATGAACTCCCTCTCCGACTGCCGGCTCTACGGCATCCTCGACCTCGGCTACGTCGCGCCGAACGCCGCCGTGGAATCCGCCCTCCAAATGGTCGCCGGCGGCGTGGACATCCTGCAAATCCGCGCCAAGAACTTCCTTGCCCCCGACATTCTCGCGCTCGCCGCGCAGGTTCGGCCGATCACCGAACCGGCCGGCGTGCCGCTGATCGTCAACGATTATCCCTGGCTCGTCGAACGCGCCGGGGCCGACGGCGCGCACATCGGCCAGGACGACGGCCCGCTCGCCGCTGCGCGCGCGAAGGCCGGCGCGGGCAGGATCATCGGACGTTCCACGCACAGCGTCGAACAGGCGCTCGCCGCCCGCGACGAGGGGGCGGATTATCTCGGGTTCGGCCCGATCTTCGCCACGCCGACCAAACCCGATTACACGCCGATTGGCCTCGAGGACATCGCACGCGTCCACACGGAGGTCACGGACCGGCCGATCTTTTGCATCGGCGGGGTGAAGCTGGACAACCTGCCGCGCATCCTCGATGCCGGCGCGCGCCGGGTGGTGATCGTTTCCGGCCTGCTGCTCGCCGACGACGTGGCCGATTACGCGCGCCGGGCGAAGGAGTTGCTGCTTGCGGCGAAATGAAGAGTCGGAAGCCAGGGACGGTCCTGTGCGTGGAAGGATTGCGCGTCGTGCGCGGGCGGGCTGTGATCCTCGACGGCATCGACTGGCGCGTGGAGCGTGGACAACATTGGGTCATCCTCGGCGCGAACGGCTCCGGAAAAACCTCGCTCCTGAGCGCGCTCACCGCGTACCTGACGCCTTCCGCCGGCACCGTCGAACTGCTCGGCGCGGCGTACGGGCGTGCGGATTGGCGCGAACTACGCCGCCGCGTGGGGTTGGTCAGCTCATCGATCCGCCAGATGATCGGCGACGACGCGACGGCGCTGGAAATCGTCGCCGGCGGCCGGGACGCCGTGCTCAACCCGACGGGCCGCGTCAAGCCCGCCGCCCGCCGCGCCGCGCTGGCAACCCTCCGCCGGGTCGAGGCCGCCGTGTTGGCCGACCGGCCGTGGGGCGTGCTCTCCCAGGGCGAACGCCAACGCGTGCTCATCGGCCGCGCGCTGGTCGCCGCGCCGCCGCTGTTGATCCTCGATGAACCCTGCGCCGGGTTGGACCCGGTGGCGCGTGAACGCTTCGTGCGTTTCCTCGACCGGCTCGGGCGTCGGCGCGGTGGGCCGGCGCTGGTGCTCGTGACGCACCACGTCGAGGAAATCGCGCCGGTGTTCACCCACGCGCTGCTGCTGCGCGCGGGCAAGGCGTTCGCCGCTGGCGAGAAGGCGCGCGTGCTGACGACGGCGCGGTTGTCCGAGACGTTCGGCGCGTCGTTGCGCCTGCGACGGGACCGACGGGACGACTACACGCTACGTCTGGCCCAGGAATGAGGCAACGACGGAATCTGTGGACAAATTCCGGTTCCCTTTGCCGCCGTTTGTTGTATCGGTGTGCGTCTATGCCCGTTCTCATCGTTGGTTCCATCGCCTTGGACACCGTTAAAACCCCCGTCGAAGAACACGCCGACCTGCTCGGCGGTTCGGCCTCGTACGCAGCGGTCAGCGCCAGTTTTTTCACCGGAGCGCAGCTCGTCGGCATCGTCGGCGGCGATTTTCCGAAGGCGCACGTCGAGTTCTTCGAATCCCGCCGGATCGACCTGGAGGGCCTCCAACAGGTCGAGGGCGAATCCTTCCGCTGGTCGGGCGAATACATGACCGACATGAACGTGCGCGAGACCCGCTCGGTGGCGCTCAACGTCTTCGAGCATTTCACCCCGCACTTGCCGGAGTCCTACCGCCAGACGCCCTACGTCCTGCTCGCCAACATCGCCCCGTCGCTCCAGAGCTACGTCCTCGACCAGACCGCCCGGCCGCGCTTCGTGGTGGCCGACACGATGGACCTGTGGATCACCATCGCCAAGGACGATCTCCTCGCCCTGCTCAAGCGCGTCGATCTGCTGATCCTCAACGATTCCGAGGCCAAGATGCTCACCGGCGAAACCAACCTCATCCGCGCCGCCGAGGCGATTCGCGGCTATGGCCCCGGCTACGTGGCGATCAAGAAGGGCGAGCACGGCTGCCTCTTGTTCGGCGATCCGTCGAAACAAGAGTTTTTTTCCTGCCCGGCGTTCCCGCTGGCGAACCTGCACGACCCGACCGGGGCGGGGGATTGTTTCGCGGGCGGCCTGATCGGCGAACTGGCGCGCGCGGACGAGGCGGAGATCACGTTCGACGCGCTGAAGAAAGCGGTGGTCAGCGGCAGCGTGGTGGCGAGTTTCAACGTGGAAGCATTCAGCCTGGAACGCCTGCGGACGCTGACGAACGAGGACATCGACGCGCGCCGGGGGGAGTTCCGGCGGATCAGCCAGTTTTGAGGCAACGCGCACGGATATTCCGGCAGGCCGCAGCGCGGCCGGTCGTTCCGGCAATTGGTAGGGATGGCTCTCCGAGCCGTCCGTGGATTTTCCGGCGAGGCACCCGACGCCCGCGTTGGTCTTCCAGGCAAAGTTATGGATGGCTCGGAGAGCCATCAGGACCATGGAAACGACGGCGCACGGTCCAGCCAAGCGCGAGCGCGCCGCCCACGCCGATCAGCGCCCAGATGGACGGCTCGGGCACGGTCGTGAAGGACAGGTCGCTTAGCGCGATGATCTGGAGCGTCGAATGCGACGTGCCGCCGGCGGGGGACGCGGTGTCCGTATAGGTGAAGGTGAACTGGGTGATCGGCGTGCTGCCGAAGGTCACGGTCGAGTTGCCGTCGGCGACGTTCTGCCCGCTGTTGCCCGTGGCGGTGATGCTCGCCGAGTTCGCCCCGATGACGTGGCCGTTGGTCGTGCCGTCGGCGATGCTGATCGGCGGCACCGACGCGCCGCCCGTGCCCAGGCCGAAGATGTTGCTGACGACATCGTTGTACGGGCCTCCGTTGTAGGTTCCGTTGTCCACGTCGTAGAAGGTGAAGCTCAGGTTGGAGATCGGCCGGGTGAAAAAGATCGTCACCAGGATCGAGCTGCCTGCGGCGATGTTGCCGCCGGTGGCCTCGTTGAAATCCGCGATGATTTGCAGCGCCTTCTGACCCAGGATGCCACCGTTGGAATAGAAGGCGTTCGTGCCGGTGCCGGTGGCCCCGTTGGTGCCGACCGCCGGGCTGGGCGCGGCGGTGCTGAAGAAATTGTTGGTGCCGCTGTTGCCGTCGAATTTGATGCTGACGGTGTTGCCATTGATCGTGGCCACGTTGGTCTGCTGGGTCGCCTGCGCGGTGGTGGGC
>CALMVM010000592.1 GCA_937873255.1 uncultured Verrucomicrobiota bacterium
TGATGACCCCGTATTACATCGAGACCAACCGTGCCGCCCCATGCGCGCGCAGATGGACCGCTACGGCGGGATCGCGCGCGCGCTGGCGCAACGGCACGACGCCCTTTTCGTGGACTCCCAGGCGGCTTTCGACGCCGCGCTGGCGCATCTTCACCCGATGACGCTCGCCTAGGATCGCATCCATCCCGTCGCCGCCGGACACATGATCCTCGCGCAGGCGTTTTTACGCGGAATCGGATTCGCTTGGACCCACGACGGTGGCCTTGGGCAAAATTTTTCGCATTGCCGGGTTGAACTCCGGCGACGATTGCCTACAATCGGGACCTTCAGCGGACAATTCGCCCCCCTTTGTCCGTGCCGGCCGCGCAAGCGTTTCCGGGACGGCCAATCCTGCGAATCACCTTAACCACCCGCTGCAAAACCATCCCCTGACCATGCCCTCCTCCCTCCTCCCACGTCTCCACCTGCGTGCCTGCGGAGCCACGCTCGCGGCCGGCGCGCTCCTCGCCTCCGGCGGCGTTCGTTCGGCCCGCGCTGGTTCGTTCTCCCTGAGCGACCAGAGCCCCAGCGCCGTCGGTCTTTCCTTCGCGGGTTCCGCCGCGATGGCCGAAGACCCCAGCGGCATTTTCTTCAACCCCGCCTCGATGGGCTTCCTGCCCGGCTTCCAGACGGAGAGCAGCTACACCTACGTCTCCCCACGGGCCGACTTCCGCAACGAAGGGTCGCGCTACAGCTTCGCCGGGGCGAACAGCCCGGCCATCACCGGCAACAACGGCGGCGGCGGGGCGCGGGGCGCGAGCTTCGGGGACACGTTCCTCTCGGCCACCGTGCTCAACAGCGAAAAGTACGGCAAGTTCAACCTGGGCATCGCCATCACCGTGCCTTTCGGCGAGGTCGTGGACTACGATCCGGGCTGGGTCGGTCGCTATAACTCGCTGCGCTCGCAGTTGCGCACCATCGACTACGGGGCGTCGGCCTCGTACCGCTGGAAGTTCATCAGCATCGGCGGCGGCTTCGACGCCATGTACTCCAGCGCCGTGCTCTCCAACGCCATCGACTTCGGTCTGGCCGGCTTCGCGCGGCGCATCCCCGGTTTCGCGCCCGGCTCGGCGGACGGCACCGTACGCCTGGAAGGCTCCGATGTCAGCTACGGCTTCAACGCCGGCGCGATCATCGAGTACCTCCAGCCCGGCCAGATCCCCGGCCTCGGCGTGGGCCGTTTCGGCTTCTCCTACCGCTCGGGCATCACGCTGGATTACACCGGCAACCTGAACTTCCGCAACGTGCCCGCCGTCTTCCAGAGCGCGGCGTTCGGCGGTGCGTTCCAAGCCCAGACGGCCAGCGCCAAGCTCAAGCTGCCCGAGACGTACCACTTCTCCTTCATCCAGAACATCGCCGGCAAGGTCAACCTGCTCGGCGACCTGACGTACACGAAGTGGGACCGGCTCGACCAGATCCCGATCACGCCGTCGAATCCCGTCAGCCAGACCGCGCTGATCAGCGACCCGAGCCTGAAAAACCCCGGCATCGCCACGCGCTACCATGACGCCGTGCGCATCACCGGCGGCATCGAATACATGCCCATCAAGGACCTGACGCTGCGCGTGGGCGGTGGCTGGGACGAGTCGCCCGTGCCCAACCAGTACGTGCGTTCCTCGCGCATTCCCGACGGCGACCGCTGGCTGGTGTCCGCGGGCATCAAGTACCATGTGTTCGGCTTCCGCAACCCGATCTTCAAGAGCATCTACGTGGATACCGACGTGGAAGCGTCCTATCTGCACCTGTTCCTGAACGATCCGCGCATCACCAGCACGGACACCTCCGGACATTTCCTCAGCGGCCGGTACGACGCGCAGGTCAATGTCGCCAGCGCGGCGTTGATCTTCCGTTACGGTTCGGCGGACGCCCCCCGCCGGGAACCGAAGGACAGCAAGGACACGTACCACAAATAAGGGTTCTACAACGCTGTTTCACTTTACCGGACGCCGGAACGCCAATGATGGCCCGGCGTCCGGTTTTGTTTTCCGAGGTGGATGGCGCTCTCCGAGCGGCATTGGTCAGCGTTTGTGGCGCAGCCGCCAAATCTTCGAGACGCCTGCGGCGTGGGATAAACCAATGCCGCTCGGAGAGCGCCATCCACCTCGGACAAAGCATCCGCCGCCGTCTTGTGCTCTAATATCGAAACGACCCATGAGCCAATCCACCGAACCCCTGACGGTGTTGCTCGCGCTCTCGCACGAACTCGGCGCGGAGGCTCGCGCACTGGCGATCCTCGGCGAGGGGAACACTTCCGTCTGGCTGGACGACGAGACGTTCCTCGTCAAGGCGAGCGGCAGCAGCCTCGGCACGCTCGCGCCCACCGACGTGGTCGAATGCCGCGCGGCCCCGTTACGCGCGATGCTGGACGGCGGCGGCCTCGACGACGCGCGGATCGAGGAAATCTTATTTGGCTGCCGCGTGGACCCGGCAGCCAGGAAACCCTCGGTGGAAGCGGTGTTCCACGCCGACCTGCTCTCGCTGCCGGGCGTGCGGTTCGTCGGGCACGCGCACCCGGTCAGCGTCAACGCCGTGTTGTGTTCGCCGCGCGCGCGGGAGTTCGCGCAGGGGCGGTTGTTTCCCGACGAGATCGTGTGTTGCGGGCAGAGTTCGGTGCTCGTGCCGTACGTCGATCCGGGGTTGCGGCTGGCGCGGGCGATCCGCGACGGCGTGGCGGAGTTCCGCGAAAGCGTGGGCACGCTGCCGCGCGTGATCCTGCTGGCGAACCACGGCGTCATCACGCTGAGAACGTCGCCGCAGGCGGTGCTGGCGGCGATGCTGATGGTGGACAAGGCGGCGCGGATTTTTGCCGGAGCGGCGGCCTTGGGCGGGCCGACGTTCCTCACCGACGCCGATGTCCACCGCATCGCCAACCGTCTCGACGAACACCACCGCCAGCGCGCGTTGAATCTCTGATTCCGAGTTCCGCGTTCCGACCTCCGCGTTTCCTATGACTCCCACCGTGCAGATGCGTATTCGCGTTTACCTCGGCGACGAACCGGCGCTCGGTCCGGGCCGGGCCGAACTGCTGGCGCGCATCGGCGAGACGGCGTCCATCGCGCAGGCATCCCGGGACATGGGCATGTCTTACATGAAGGCATGGAAGCTCATCCAGAGCCTCAACGGTTGTTTCAAGACCCCCGTCGTGGAGGTAAGGCGCGGCGGCCGGGCGGGTGGCGAGGCGCGTTTGACGCCACTTGGCGCGCAGGCGCTCGCGCTCTATCAACGCATGGAAGCCGCCAGCCGCGCGGCGGTGAAGGCGGCGGAAAAGGAGATGGCGGGGCTTTTCCGAATGACGAATGACGAATGACGAACGGCAGACGAAGAAGGTGATCAAAGCACCTCCGATTTCGCCTTCTGGTCATTCGTCATTCGTCATTTCCGTAGAACCTCCCGCATCGCTGCAATCGAACAAGGAGATAATGAAACCCAAATCCCTCCCCCTTCTGCCGCTGCTCGTCGGCGCGGCGTTCGTCCCGCTCCGCGCGCAGGACGCCACTCCCAAAGGCAAGCCGATCACCGAGGTCGCGCACTTCGACAAATTCCAGATCACGGGCGTCGCCGTTTCCAAGACCGGGCGCATCTTCGCCAATTTCCCCCACATGGGGGGTGACTACCAGTACGCCGTCGTCGAGGTCATGCCCGATGGCACCACCAAGCCCTATCCCGACGAATCGTGGAATTCCTACAAGGACACGGACAAGGACAAGGGCACCAAGGACCGGTGGGTCTGCGTGCAGAGTGTCATCGTTGATGACCGCGACCACTTGTGGGTGCTCGATCCGGGCAACATCGACATGAAGGGCGTTATCTCCGGCGCGCCCAAGCTCGTGCAGATCGACCTCGCCACGAACATGGTCTTGCAAAACATCCCCTTCCCCTCCGACGTGGCCCCGAGCAAGAGCTATTACAACGACGTGCGCATCGACGAGAAGCGCGACTTCGCCTACATCACCGAGAGCGGCGTCGGCGGCATCGTGGTCGTCAACCTCAAGACCGGCAACACCCGCCGACTGCTCGTCGAGGACGAATCCACCCTCGCCAACAAGAAGGTGGACCTGACCATCAACGGCAAGGAAGTGCTCGACGAGAAAGGCAAGAAGCCCAACTTCAACGCCGACGGCATCGCGCTCTCGCCCGACGGTGAAACCCTCTACTACCAGTCGGTCCTCAGCGACACGCTCTACCAGGTCCCGACCGCCAAGCTGCGCGACGAGAGCCTGAGCAAGAACGACCTGCACAACGCGGTCGCATCGGCCGGGCAAACGTTCCCGGTGGACGGCCTGCGGATGGACAAGTCAGGCAACCTGTACCTGAGCGACCTGCGTGGCGGCACGATCAAAAAGCGCACGCCGGACGGCAAGATCGAGTTGGTGTGCAGCGACCCGCGCATCCAGTGGCCGGATTCGTTTGCGATAGGGCCGGACGGGGCGCTGTATTTCACCTGCTCGCACGTCCATCAGCAGCCGAAGTACAACGGCGGCAAGAACGCGCGCACCGAGCCCTACGCGATCTTCAAGGTGATGCCTTGAGAATTCCGAACGTCCTCCGTTTGCGCGTCAGATTTCCGCAGCCCCGGCAGGGGCGTAAGAGGATAGCCCACGGCGTGAGCCGTGGGTTACAGCTGATCTTTCCCCGATAAAGTGGTTCTCCCGCACTTTGTGTGGAAGTGGGCCAACCTCCCGTCAATACGGAACAATCCCAGAGGGACAAACCTGTGCGGCAAGGCTGCCGTGCCGATCCATCCACACAAAGTGCGGGAGAACCGCAAAACCGGGGCAAGATCACTACCGTCTAATCTTCACAGTTGCTGTTAGGCGACGGGAACAGACGTGCCATGGAATGCTCAAAACGGGATGTCGTCTGGATCGCCGGTAAAGTCGGACCAAGCGCACCGTGGACGTGGCCAACGGCTCCGCCGTCGTGGACGCCCGCCTGAGCGGCGTCATCAGCAACATCACGCTCAACGGCAACAACGCGAACAACCCGATCCTCAACACGATGGGCGGGCTGAATAAGAACGGCCTCGGCACGCTGGAACTGACCGCCAACAACACGTACAACGGTCCGACCAGCGTCAACGCCGGCACGCTCCTGATCAACAACGCGCAGGTGGCAGGCGTCGGCTCGGGCACCGGCACCTCGACGTTGGCAGTCAACAACGGCGGCACGCTCGGCGGCATCGGGTTCATCGCCGGGGCCACAACCGTCGCTGCGGGCGGGACGATCACCGGGGCGAACGTGGGCAGCGTCGGCGCGTTGACGCTGGCGAATACCCTGACCATCAACGGCACCTACCTGGCGGATGTCCTCAGCGGCACGGGCAGCGATCTGCTCAAGCTGACGGGCACCGGCGCGGCTGGCGTCCTGACGCTCGGCGCGGGCAGCACCCTGACCGTTACAGGCACGGTCGATGGCACGAGCCCATACGTGTTGGCCACCTATGCCTCCGAAACCGGGACTTTCACCAACACGACGCTGCCGAGCGGCTACACCCTCCAATACAACACGTTCGAACTCGACCTCGTGCCCACGGCGGTCCCCGAACCGGCGACCTGCCTCGGCGGCGGCCTGGAGCCAGCGCAAGCGCTTCGGCGCGCGGCGGTCGGCTTGATCCCGCCTGGTCGTTGCCTTGAAAACGCCGGAGCCCATTGCTCCGGCGTTTTTGCATTTGGCGACGCCGGATGACAATTTTCCGGATTCCGGCCAAGCTGCCCGCTCCATGCGTCCTCCGATCTCGCTCGAAGTCCCCGGCACCTTCGGTCTCGATTGCAATTATTGGGCGTCGCACGCCGGGACGATGATGTGGTCGGATTGGCAGCCCGAAGTCATCGAAGGCGATTTTCGGAAACTCGCCGCGCAGGGCATCGAATGGCTGCGGGTGTTTCCCCTGTGGCCCAATTTTCAGCCTATCACTTTGCTGCGCGCGCAACACGGCGCGCCGGTCGAAATGCGCCTCGGCGAGGCGCCCCCGCCGCCGGACGAGGCCGGGCGGGCGGGTGTCTCGTCGGAGATGCTCGGCCGCTTCGAGGTTCTGTGCGCCTTGGCTGAAAAACACGGCCTGAAACTCATCGTCGGCCTCGTCACCGGCTGGATGAGCGGCCGGCTGTTCACCCCGCCCGCGCTCGCCGCGCTCGATCCCCTCACCGATCCCACCAGCATCGCGTGGCAGATCAGGATGGTGCGCACGTTGGTCACCCGGCTCCGCACGCAGCGCGCCATCGCCGCCTGGGACCTGGGCAACGAATGCAATTGCATGGGCAACGCCGGAGCCGGGACGGCGCCTATCTCTGGACCGCCGCCATCACCAATGCCATCCGCGCGGCGGACCCGTCGCGGCCGGTGGTCTCGGGGATGCACTCGCTTTGCACCCCGCATCGCAGCGCCGGTCCCTTCCCGGAATGGACCATCGACGATCAGGGCGAACTGACCGACCTACTCACGACCCACCCGTATCCGTATTGGACCCGCCACACCCGCAGCGACGCCGTCAACACGCTGCGCACGACGCTGCACGCCACCGCCGAAACCCGCTTCTACGCCGACATCGGTGGATTTCGCGCGCGCGAATTTGTACTCCCTGTAGGCCAACGATTGCCGGGCGTTCCTGTGGTGGTGCGCGCACGATCAGACCGAACTCGTCTCCGCGCCCTACGATTGGAACGGGGTGGAACCGAGTTGGGCCTGTTGCGCAACGACGGCAGCGCCAAGCCCGTGCTGCGCGAGATGGCGGCTTCCCGCGCGTTCCTCGACGGCCTGCCTCTCCGGGCGCTGCCGCCCCGGCGCACGGACGGCGTGTGTCTGCTCACGCGTGACCAGGACGACTGGGCGGCGGCGTTCGGCGCGTTCGTCTTGGGCAAGCAGGCCGGGCTCGAAATGGAGTTCCGCCACATCATGCAGCCGATCCCCGACGCCGGGCTTTACCTGTTGCCGAGCATCGCGGGGCCGAGTTGCGTCCCGCGTCGGCGGTGGCTGGAGTTGCTGACCCGGGTGCGGGCTGGTGCGACGCTTTACGTTTCGCTGGGCGACGGCATCGTGCCGCACTTCAACGAGGTCGCCGGGGTGGAACTCGTCAGCCGCGCCAAGCCGCCGCAGCCCTTGGCAACGGTGCTCGACGGTGTGGATGATTCGCCTCTGCCCATGGACGGCGCGGACGACCTGCGGTTCGTGCCGCGTGGAGCGGAGGTGCTCGGCGTCCGACCCGACACCAGGTCGCCGGTGTTCTGGCGGCATCGGCTCGGCGCGGGCTGGGTCGTCGTGTTCGCGTCACCATTGGAAGTGGGCGTGACGTTGCGGCCCGGTGCGTTCGACGCCGCGCCGCCGTACTGGCGCGTTTACGACGAGGTCCGCAAGACGGGCTCGGTCCCACGCGCGCTCATCTTGGATTGTCCAGCGGTCGCTATGACCGAGCACCGAACGGCGGACGGGCGCACGGTGGTAGTCATAATCAATCACACCGCCGTCGAGCAAAAGCTGGTCCCGAAGTTGGGAAGGGGTTTCGCGCTCGGCGAAACTGGATGCGGTGCGACGATTTCGCCACGCGTTCCACGGTGCTTTTCGATTGCGTTGCGGTGTACCTCGCGTACGCGGAGGATCTTGTGGAGACGGAAACCGTGCGTTTCGATATCACCGACGACGGCTTCACCGTGCGCGACGATGCGGCAGGCGAGTTCCGCGCGCGTGGCGATCCGCTGGAAAAACCTCGCCGCCTTCCACGATCATCTGACCGACCGGCTGCTCACGCCGTTACCACGAAAAGCCTGACCCTCCGACGTATCGTTGCCATCCGTATGACTTCGCCCCTGCGCATCGGCATCGCCGGACTCAACGGCTACGGCTCGACTTATTTCAAGACTCTCGCCGCGCAAACCGACGCCGTCATCACGGCCGTTTGCGACACGAATCCGCAGGCGCTCGATGAGGCCGCCGGCCGCCACGGGGTTGCGCACCGCTTCGGGGATTGGGACGCGTTGCTCGCCGCCGGGGGGACGGACGCCGTGTGCGTCGTCACTTCGCATTTTTTGCATCACCCGATGGTGCTCACGGCGTTGCGCGCGGGGCAGCACGTTTTTTGTGAAAAACCGCTGGCGATCACGGCGGCCCACGCCGATGGACTCGCCGCCATCGCCGACGGGGTCGCGCCGGTGATCTGCCTGAACCCGTCGCACGGTGCAAAGCCGCCGGGTTGGGAGCCATGGGAAATCGCTTGCCGTGACCTGGCTTTCCTGCGGCGTGAGATCAGGGAGATTCGCTGAAAGAGGTTGGCTGCGTGCCTCCAATGCAGCCGGAGCGCATTTTTGGAGGTGGATGGCGCTCTCCGAGCGGCATTGGTCAGCGTTCGCGGCGCAGCCGCCTTTTATTTCGAGACGCCTGCGGCGTGTGGGAAACGAATGCCACTCGGAGAGCGCCATCCACCACAGAAGTGCGCCCCCCTCTAAACTAACACCCACACCAACCCATCATTTATCTCCACCTCGAACGACTCCAGATCATCCTGCGCGGCGGTGGCCGGCGACACCTCCACCGGGTACGCGCGCAGCCTGGTTTTTGCGTCCACGAGATGCTCGCCGTTGAGCAAATCGAACTCCCACCCATGCCAGGGACAGCGCAGGATTTCACCTTCGCGGGCGAGCACGTATTCGCCGACGGGCGACGCGGCCGTCGTCCCACTGATCCGCCCTTCGCAAATCGGCGCGCCGGCGTGCGGACAAATATTACGGTACGCCACGAAGCGACCGCCGACGTTGAACACGCCGATCTGCATCCCCTTGCCGGAATTCGGGATCGTCACGATCTTGCGCGCGCCCGGCGGAAGCTCGGCGAGCGTGGCGACCTCGTGCCGCGTTTTGGCCTTCCCGGGCTCGCTCACTGCGCGCTCCCTCCGAAGCGGTAGAGTGCGGCGGCGTTACGCCAGAGGATGCGCTCCTTGAGTTCCCCGCGCAACGGCGGCAGAGCCATCTTCGGGTTATCGAAATCCCAGTGCGGATAGTCGCTGGAAAACGTCACCGTGTTCTTCGCGTCCATCATCTGGAAGATTTGCAGGATGTGCTCGGGGTTCTCCGGCTCCTCGATGAGCTGCGTGGTCAGGCGCACGTACTCGCGGATGTATTCGCTCGACAGCTTCTTGAGCCACGGGGTCGGGGAGCGCAAGGCTTTGTAATTCTTGTCCATGCGCCACATCAAATGCGGCAGCCACGCGATGCCGCCCTCGATGGCGACATCGCCTTTGTGCGCGGCGGCCGAGGTCCTGACGTCCACCTCGATGTCGTAATTATTCTTGCCGCGCGCGACCGCCACGACGCGGAACGCCCGTCCGTCGCCCGGGAGCGGCGTGAAGGTGGATGGCGTTCCGCCCTTGGCCTTGTCGGTAAAGGTGATCTGCGCGTCGTGGTCCGGCAGCAGCGCCACCGGTTGCAGCGCCGTCAATTCCTTGGAGATCGGCGCGAGCACCGGTGGGTCGGCGGCGAAAATGTAAGGCGCGCCGCCGAGCATCAGGCCGGCGAGGAGGGGGAGTGATCGTTTCGTCATGGGATTAATTTTTGCCAGTACGAAGTCGCCGGGGCCGAGAACGGCGATCTTGATGTGTTGCATGGGGGACTTTTGACTGTGCTCAAAATGCAATCGTTTACCAGCGCGGGAAAAAATTGGCGACGCGCGTGGCTTCGCGTGCTTAAAACCCACGAAGAGCGAACGGTCCGATGTCCGGCCGGGCGGCATCTCGCGCCACGCCGAAGAAGTCGCGGCCCGCTTCCGGCAGCGGCACTCCCGCGCCCCGCAGCGGACTATCCGGCAAAACCTTGAACTCGCGTTTGCCGTCGTTCCAACCGGATAGAAGCAACACGGATTTTTGTCGGGCTCAGCCAGCGAGCAGGAAGAAACCGGGAGATTAATGCGGCGTGCCTGCGTCCGGGAGGGGGAACGATTTCGGCGGCGGCGTGGACCGCCCCCAATCCGTCGGCGTCTGGCTCATCACGAACGACAGCTTGGCCGTCCCCTTGAGTTCGGCATGACGCAGCCAGGACCGCGTGAGCGGCTGGCCGTTGAGGGTGGCCGAGGCGATGTAGTTCCCCGCGCCGGAGCGGACGATCTCCAGGAGGCCGTCCTCGGGTCTTTGCACGGCGGCGTGCGCCACGAGCGGTCCGTTGAGATAATAAAGGTCCTGCCCCGCGTTCGGGAACAGGCCCAGTTGCACCCAGATGCAATACGACGACATCGCGCCGCTGTCGTCGTCGCCCGGATAGCCCTTGAGCGTGTACCGGGTGCCCGTGATCTTGCGCGCCCAGTCGGCGCTCAGATCGGGCCGGCCGGCGTAATGGAAAAGCTGCGCGGCCAGGAAGGCGGGCTCGTTGCCGAAGTCGATCAGGCCCTTGTTCATGCCATATTCCAGGCGTCGCACGAACGTCTCGCGCCCACCCATCAACTCAACGAGGCGGTCGATCTGGTGGGGAGCGAAAAATGAATACCCCCACGAACTCGCCTCGTAGAAATCGCCCTTCCACGAACCGCCGTACGCCTTGGGGTCCAGCGGCGTCCACTCGCGCGCCTGCGTCCTGGGCATGACGAATCCCTTGAAGCCCTCGCTCTCCTGGTTGGCGTTCCAAAGGACTTCCCACTTCTGCGAACGCGCCAGATACGTTTCCGCGTCCCTGGTCAGACCGAGGCCGGCGGCCACCTGCGCGGCGCAAAAATCGTTGTACGCGTATTCGAGCGTGTAGGAGGCCGACATCGTGATCGCGGGAACCCATCCCTGGGTACGGTAGCTGTTCTCCACCGGATTGTTCGCGCTGTGGCCGCCCAGGCAGGAACGGCGCTGATCGGCGTTGAACTTCATGACCGCGTACGCCGCTGGCCAATCCACCCCGCCCAGCTTCTTGACGTAAGCGTCGGCGACGATGTTGTCGATGTCGTTGCCGCCTTGTTCGCGCAGGTTGTTGTGGCCGGCGATGAACGTGTCCGGCACGATTTTGTCCATGCGCTGGCGTTCGATGAAGGACTGGATCGTGCCGCGCACCATCGCCGGGCGGAGGAATTCCATCAGCGGGAACAACGTCCGCCAGGTGTCCCAGATCGCGTAATGATCGTCCCACATGGGAGCCGTCGGCGCGTACTGCGCGTACTCGCCGGTGCGGTCGCGGGGCATCGTGAACGCATGGTAGAGTGCGGTGTGTCGGACCGATGGCGCAGCTTCCATCGCCGAGAACGCCGATGCGCGGATCGCCGTAGCGTGTCAGATCGTTCGCGGGAGCGGATGATTGCGCGTGGACGCCGCCGAGGAGAGCGACGCTGGCGAGCGAGGCCAACGCGAGGGGAAATCGTTTCATGGGGTGCGGGGTGCGGTGGACAGGGAAGGCGGCGGGTTTTGCGAGCCCCAGCGGGTGGGCTCGGGGCCAAGATCGAAAACGATCTCCGCGCCGTCGATGAGGTCGGCGTGCCGCAGCCACGATTGGTTCCAGGGCTTGCCGTTGAGGCTGGCGGAGGAAACATATTTGTTCGCGTCGTTGCTGGCGGGAGCCTTGATGATGATTTTCTGGCCGTTGCCCAGCCTGATCGTGGCTTTCGTGAAGACCGGGCTGCCGAGGTAATAGTATTCCTGCCCCGCGTTTGGGTAAATGCCGAGCATGTCCCAAACGAGCCAGCCGGAGGTCGTGCCGCTGTCGTCGTTGCCGGGCAAACCCCTGGCGGTGGCATTGAAATTTTCCAGCGTTTTGCGGGCGAAATACTCAGTCCGGTCGGCACGGCCCGCGTGGATGAAAAGATAGGTTTCCAACATGCAGGGTTCGTTGAGCGCCTGATAATATTTGTCGCAGGCCACCGTCAGCTTATCGACGAACGCCGCGTTGCCGCCCAGCAGGTCGATCAACCCCTGCGGATCGTGCGGGACGTACCAGCTCCACGTCCACGCGTGGCCCTCGTAATACTGCGGGCCGGTCTCGCTGTGCAGCGGGTCGAAGGGAACGTGCCACGAGCCGTCCGCCCGTCTGCCGCGCATGAAGCCGCCGTCCTTGTCCCACAAACCGGCGTACCAACGCAGGCGGCTCTCCAGGTCGGCCACGTCCGCCGCCGAGCCAAATTTCCGGGCCAGGGTCAGCACGCAGAAGTCGTCGTAGACGTATTCGAGCGTGCGCGAGACGGCCTGGATATCCTGACGCATGACGACGTTGTCAGGCACGACGATGTCCGTCGGCACGAAGTGGAACTTGCGGTAATCGTCCAATCGGAAACGTCCCTTCGAGGGTCGCGAGTTCGTCCTGGGATCGTTGTCCACGAAGGCGTTTTGCGGATGGCCTGATAAGCTTTCCTCCAATCGACGCCGGACAGGTTCTTGACGTAGGCATCGGCGATGATGACATCGGCGTTGGAGCCGTTTTGCACGTGCTCGTACTGGTGCGCACTGTGCGCATCGCCCATCCAGCCGTCCACCTCGTGAAAGTTGGGGAGGCTATCGACGATGCCGGTCTGCACTTGGAGCTCGATCAGCGTGAAGAGTGGGTTCACCGTGCGGAAGGTGTCCCACAGGCAAAGCAGGCTTTCGTAGTACGTCCGGCCGCCGTAGCGTTCGGGCGATTCGCCGGTCCAGTCGTTAGGCGTGATGTGCGTGTGGTAGAGCGCGGTGTAGAACATCCGGCGCTGTTCGGCGGTGCCACCCTCTACCCGGATTTTGTCGAGCACGGTTTCCCATGCCCGCCGGGCATTGACCCGCACGGCGGCGAAATCCCAGCCGGGCAGTTCGGCGTCGAGGTGGGCGCGCGCCTGTTCGACGCCGCGCCAGGAAACGGCGATTTTGCACTGGACGACCTGTCCTCTCGTCGTGCGGAAGTTCAGGTATGCGCCGATCTGGCTGCCGGTGTTTTGCGCCGTGTTGTCGGCAACGCGCCGCCGTCGGTCCACGTGCCGTAGGAGTCGAACCCGGTGTCGAACCGGGCAGCGAAATAAACGATCCAGGGCTCGTGCGTGGACCGCCCTCCCTTGTAGACCATGAACCCGGACGGTGTAGGTCAACTCGGCACGGGCACGCAGGAAGGTCAGCGCGAGCCGACCTTGCGCGTCCCGGGCGGCGATGGGTTCGCCGTCGGGCGCGGCGGCGGTCGGGTTGGTGTCCAGCGCGTATTCGAGCAGGTTGCTCCGGCCGTCGTGGTCCGGGTCGGCGAGGATACGTACCGGTGGAGGATTGCAACGGGCTGGCGTTGGTCGTGGTCGGGATGATGTTCGACGAGCCGACCCAACCGGCGACCCAGCCGTCGCCCGCCCCGCCGGGATATTGCTGCGGGGAGGTCGAGCCCGCGCCGTCGGTGAAGCGCGCCCGCACGATCCCGCTTGGCGCGGCGGGTGCCGTGACCGGCAGGACGCGGGCGTCCGTCCAATAATTCGTCCTGCCGGAGGAAACGTTCGGGAACGTGCCGCCCGCCGGAGCGTAGACGCCGTTGCCGCCGACGACCGTGCTCAGCGGCGGCGCGCTGATCGCCGTGTTCAACCCGCCCGCCGTCGCCTGGCAGGCCGCGCCGGAGGACACGGCGTACGACATCGTGTAGACGGCGCTTTCGTCGATGTTGACCGGCGTTGGCAGCACGGCTTCCACCCAACCCGCCGTGGTCCCGGCGCTCGCCGTCGCGGACGCCAGCAGGTTGCCGTCGGCGTCCCAGAGATTAAGCGTGTAACTCGACGGCCCGCCGACCGGGTGGTACACGCGCAGCGAGGTCACCTGACCGTAGCGGCTGCTCGTGAAACGCGTGCCGAGTTCGTAGCTCACGCCGGCCGCCATGACCTCGTACAACTCGAAGTCGTCGAAGGGGACCGCGCCCGTCGAGCCGGACGAGAACCACGCGCCGAACCGTCCCACGCCGGTCACGCCCGCGCCGGCGGGAAAAGCGAACGACCGCGACACCTGCTGCCACGCCGCAGCCGCGCCCGTGAAGGGCAACGTGGTTTCCGTGCCGTCGTCGAGCGCCAGGCTCCCCCAGGTGTTCGTCGTGGACAGGGTCTTCAAAGCCCAGGCGCTGTAGAGGTAAGACGACCCGCGCGTGAGCGTGACGTTCTGGAAGAACCCGGCGCTCTGCGCGGTGGGACGACCGCTCAACAGGCCCATGTGGACCGTCTGGCCATCGACGGTCGTCTTGTTGGTGGTGGCGTCCCAGCCGGTCACGCCGTTTTCGAATCCGGGGTTGACCAGCAAGTTGGACACGTTGGAAGGAATTGCGAACGTGCTTCCGCCGGTGGGCGCACCCTTCCCAAACAAGGGTTGGCCGGCGGCGACCGGCGCGCCGTTGATCGTGTAGACGCCGGAGATCTCGGCGCTGTTGACGTAGCCGGTCGCCGTCGTGATGGCGCGCAGGGTGGCGGTCGTGTCGATGAGCACCGTGCCGCCGCTGGACACCGAGGCGCTGGTCGTGGTCGGCGCGGTGTTGTTGGTCGTGTAACGGATGACGGCCCCCGGCGTCGTGCTCGTCAGCGTGACCGTCTGCGCGCTGGAATACGTGCCGGCCGCCGGCGAGAACGTCGGCGCGACGGCGAGGGTGGAGGAGTGCACGGTGACGACCACGTCGTCGGTCACGGCGGGCCACATCGTGAACAGCGTGTCCTGCCCCGTCAGCCGCAGGGTGAACGTGCCAGGGGCGGAAAACGTCGCCGTGGTCGATAACGCCGACGCGCTGCCGAACGTCACCGTACCCGGGCCGCTGACGAGGCTCCACATTGTCGTGAGCGTGCCGCTGCCCAACGTCGTCGCGCCGTACGTCGCCGTGCCGGTGAGCGTCGCCGCGCTGCCGTAGGCGACGGTCCGATCCGCGCCGGCGTTGACGACCGGCGCGTAGTCCGTCGTGGCGAAGATTGAATGGAGGTACGCCGGGTTGATCGCCGCCGGGTGGTGGTCGTGGACGGCCAGGTCGAGGAGAACGTCGAGATCGCCTCGCGCAACGTGCCGCCGGTGGACGTGTAGGCGATGCCCGCCGCCGCATTGTCCGATCAGATCGCCAGCCAGTAGTACGTCCCGCTGGTGAGCGCCTGCGCGCTGGTCAGGGTGAAACTCTGCCAACCCGCCGTGGGGTTTGTGACGACGGCGGACCCTTTCAGGAACGCGCCGGGCACCGCGCCGCTGTCCGCGTAGATCGCGCAACGGTAGTTGCCGGAGGTGGCAGCGACCTTCGCCATGATGCGGGTGGCGGTCAGATCGCCGCTGGCCAGGAAGCGCGAGAAGCGGATTTTGTTGCCGCCGAAAACGTCCGTGCCGGTCCCCATCGCCAGGCTGCCGACATCGCCACGGACCACGTAGCTGCCCGAGAGCACGCCGCTGGTCGCGCGGCCGGAGTTCGGCTTGAAAGCCACCGCCTGGAGGAGCGCGGACGTGGTCACCGTGACGGGTTTGTCAAAGGCCCAGGTGCCGTTCGTCGCGCTCGGCGTCGTGCCGTCGGTCGTGTAGCGGATGTAGGCCCCCGGGGTCCGGGTCAGGAGGTTGACCTTGACCGTATCGCTGTAGGTGCCGGGGGCGATGAGAAAGGTCGGCGTGGGCACGGCTGCGGGCGTCGCAGTGTTAAACGTATAATTGGCCGTCGAGACGTAGCTGGTGGTCAGTCCCGATTTCCAGGTGATCGCCTTGACGGTCGTCGCCGTGCCGACCGGGATCGCCGCCGTGTAGACCGTGCCGTTCGTGGCGTTGCTGCTCTGGATGAGCATCTTGTACCCGGTGGTGCTGAGGTCCACGTCGATGCCGTCGCCGAGCGAGATGCCCGAGCCGGCGTAGAGTTCCCACCAGCAGTTGTAGCGGATGACGTTGTTCTCGACGGCCATGCGGTCCATCTGGCCGCCGCCGACGCCCACGCCGGCGTTGTATTTGACGACGTTGTCGGCGATGCGGATGTCGTGCGACTTGTAGGTGGAGTAGCGACAGTCCACGGAGATGCCGTTGCAATTGCTCCGTCCGTCCGCCAACCCGATGTAGGGTGCGTAGGCCGGGGCGAGGGTGCGGTCGCCGTTGGCGTCGAGACTGGAATAACCCCGGATCGTCAGGCCCCGGATCTCGATGTAGGAGGGGACATCCGCGCCCGTGTAGACAGCCCGCCCGTCCGCGTGCCGGCGGCGTTGTAGGATTCCATCCGCACCATCACGGGATGCGAGGTGGAGGCCGACAGAGAGAAACTCAGCGTCAACAGTCCGAGGTTCGTCGAGGCGTTGGTCGTCAACAAGCTGAGGATTCCGCTGTCCACGCCGGCCGTCCAGGCCCCGGTGGTGGCGCTGCTGTTGACAAGTAGCTGGATGCCGTTGGAGGTCACGGCGCTCTGGTAGGTGTCCGCCGTGCCGACGTTGGTCACCGTCGGCGTGGCCGTGACGCCCCCGCCCGCCGGCGAACCATAGCCGGCCATCGCCGTCCAGGTGTTGCCCGACTCGAAATTGTATTTGAGCAGCGTCGCGCTACGCGCCACGCCGCAAGTCAACAGGATGCCCGACAGAAAAAGCGCGAGGCGCAGGAGATGGCGGGTGGTTTTCATAAACGTGGGACAGGCTGCAGACTCACGGCGCGGCAAATTTCAAACCGAAGGTTTCCATGCGTTGCGCGCCGACCGTTGTTTCGAACGCGCCGCCGGTGAACGACAGCGTTTCGACGGGGGTCAGGCGTTGGGCACCCGCGAGAGGGGCGGCGGTGGTGAAATGCACCGGGCGCGCGGCGTCGGCCTGGTTCCAGACGCGCGCAACGAGCCCGTGCTCGGGGCCGTCGTCGTGGATTTTCAACGCCCACAGCAGCACGTCTGGGTCGCTGACGCCGAGCAGCGAGAAACCCGTTTCCGGGTAGGGGCCGCCGCCCTTGCTGATGACGGGGGCGGCGACGAGCGGATTCTGGTGTTCCAGCGCAAATCGCATCGCGGCCGTCTGGTTGTACGCTCCGTGCGCTTGCAGGGCGAAACGCTGGAGAAAATGCCGCTGGCCGTTTTGCGCCGGGATGCCCAGCGACGAACCGTCTACCTGCCCGCCAGCGAGCATCTGGAGTTGCGGCGTGGCGGTGTCGAGCGCGCCGGGCGTGCTCGCGCCGAGTTTGCCGAAGGCCAGGTCGGGACTGGAAAGGGTCACGCCTTTCGCGCCTGACCCATCGGTGAGTTCGGCGAAATGGTTGACCGTCAGGTAGTCGCAACGCGCGTTGCGGTCGGCGTAGTCGCCGCTGGCGGCGTGCGGCTTGTCGAGAAGCACCGCGCCGACTTCTTCCGTGTGCGTTGCCGGTTGATCCATGGCAAAGCTGAACGCCCAGTGGCGCACGTCGGCGAAGTTCGCGTCGATCTCGTTGACGATGTCCACGCGGTCAGATCCCCGGTAGAGCGTGATCGCGGTGGTGTGGTCGAGCCCGGCGTCGCTGCGCGCGCGAATCGTCACGGAAACGGGGCCGCGATTTTCCACGCGGAGTGGTTCACCGTCGTCGGAACGGGCGGCGAGGTCGTTGAGCTTGAGGTCGCCAATCGTGGCGGCGAGTTCGGTGTTGCCGTGGCGCTTGTCGACCAACGAGCGGATCGCGCCGTCGCGCTCGACGACGACCCGCACGGCGTCGTTTTCGAGCACATTGTCACCATTCACCGTCGCCGCCGGATCGGTCGGCGCGCTGCCCGGGCCGGGCAGGAGTTCAAAGACCTTGTAACCGGCTGACGGCACGTCGCCCGCGAGGATGCGCAACGATCTCACGCCGCCGGTCTTGACGATCTGATGCGGCACGTCCTGGCCCGTCGTCAGGTTGCGCACGTGGATGTCGCCGCCGCCGTTGTAATTCGTGAAATCGGCGGGACCCGTGCGCGTCCAGCCGAGCGGATTGAGCACGAAGAAACGGTTCGCCTTTTCCGGGCGCGGGATCATCCCGCCGAGCCGGACCGCGACCTCGCCGTGGATTGACTCGACGTAGAACTCGATCTCCGCCGCGAGCCGTTCCTGCCACGCCGCGCGTTGGGCGCGCGAGATCGCGCCGTCGGCCGTCCAGTCGTGTTCCCAATACAACCCGAGGTCGGTGAAGGCCACGTCGCGCGCCGCCGCGTGGCGCGTCATGAAATCCGGGAAATGCCGGCTCACCAGCGCGGCGAGGAGTTCGGCCGCGCGGAGTTTTTCGACGGCGCGCTTGATCCGCGCGGACGTTTCGGCCATCGACGCGGAATACAGGTCCCACTCGTTGCCGTACGTCACGGCCTCGCCGCCCAGCGAGCGCCATGCGTCTTGTTAAAATCCGCGATGAAATCCTCCTCGTTCGGGACGATGACCTGCCTCTGCGCGTTGCTCTCCCGTTGCGCGACGACGTGGAAATGGTCGCAATACGGCGACGACACGACCTTCTGCAATCCAGGCACGGCGGGGATCGTCGGCGGCGGCGGCACGCCGGTCTTGCGCGCGAGATCGTCGCCGCCGAACCCGAAGATGCCGACGACGCTGTACGGTTGTTTCGTCACCGGGTCCGCGTAACGCTTGAGGAAACCCTCGTCCGTGTCAGCGTAACGGATCGCTCCCGCCGGCGAGCCGGCCTCCCAATACCCGCCGAACGCGCCGGCCTGCGAATACCACTTCAAGAGGAGCCGCCGCCCGTCCTTGCCCGTCCACCAGTAAATCTCGTGGTCGCGCGCGCCGAGCGTGTGGTGGTCGAGCTTCGTCGCGCAGCCGCACACCCCGCGCCAACTGTACCGCGCGCCCGTCCCGGCGAATAACGAGGCCGGCCCGAGCGGCAGGGTCTGGTTTTCCATCGCGGCGACGAGCGGGAAGCGCACGTCGTAACGCCGCTCCAATCGGCCCGCGTAATACAGTCCGCGCAACACCGCCTCGGCCGGTTGCGCGCCGTAGCAGGACACGAGCGTGTTGAGCGGCGCGCTGATCGTCCCGTCCTTGACCCGCCCCATCAGCCGCGCGAACTCCGCCGCCGATTTCCGGCGCTCGTACATCCACAGCCAGAAGCTGCCGTCGCAGTTGAAACGGTTGCGATAAGGGGCCGGGTTCGCCGCCGTCTCGTCCGCGAGCCGGAGGTGGAAATCGAGCAGGTCCACGAACACCCGCGCGTACGTTTCCTCGTCCGCCGCCCACAGGTAATCGGTGTGGTCGTCGTTGGCGAGGTAGATCCGCTTGCGGGGCGCGGGCTCCGGCGCGACGGCGGCTTGCTGCGCGCCGGCCGGGACCGCGTGAAGCAGCGACAGGCATCCGGCCAGGACCAGGAAACGCGCGGTCATGTGCGGCGGGGGGGGATCAAATCTGCACCCGGCCTGACCGGGCAACGGCACTATTGTTCAAAGGCCCTGCGGTCTCGGCCCTTGCCGGCCGGGCGGGGGACGCCGAGTACATCCTTGGGTTG
>CALMVM010000593.1:0-358 GCA_937873255.1 uncultured Verrucomicrobiota bacterium
CAGCTGGCGAGATCGGCGAGGATTGACCCGTAAAGGTTGCGAGACCAGGAGCTGCATGGTCTGGGGCGAGCCGATTTCAAGGAGTACGCGGAGCGTCTGCGGGTCATCCTCCAGCCCTTCGGAGTCAGACCGCGCCTGGTCTCGCAGAGCGCCGATGGGGTCGCCACACTCTTCGCCACCCTGGAAGCCAGAGGGGGCGTGGCGGTTCTCACCGAAGGCATTCTGGACATGCTGCCCGCCGCCCTGGTGAGCCGCCCGTTTTCTCCGGCGCTGGCATCCTCGGTGGTGGTTTTGGGGTCACCCGCGTTGCCGCCGAACGTCCATGCGGAGACGTTCGCGCGGCTGCTGCATGCGGAAG
>CALMVM010000593.1:368-3810 GCA_937873255.1 uncultured Verrucomicrobiota bacterium
TCAGAACCTGCCAGCGATGCTTTGCCCATCAAAAGAGCAATGAAACCGCCGAAGCATCAGGCAGCGGCACGCTCGGCGAGAGATCGCCGGCGCAGCGGTAACTGACCGAGCGAAGGGGGAACATAAGCCGCCCCTTCGAGCGGCGCCAGATCGGTTCCCGGCGGGACGATGGCGTCGATCCGGTCGAGCAGCCCGTCGTCCAGCGTCACCCCGACACCGGCGAGCAGGCCTTCGAGCTGCTCGGGAGTGCGTGGTCCGATGATGGCCGACGTGAGAGCGGGATGCGCCACCACGAAGGCGAGCGCCATGTGCAAGAGCGAAAGACCCGCACTTTCCGCCAGCGGGATGAGTTGCTCGACCGCGTCGAGGCTTCCTTGGTCCGACATCGCCTTCGGCATGAATTTCGCGCGCAGCGAGTCGGGCGCGGGCTTGCCCTGGCGGTACTTGCCGGTGAGCATGCCTTTCGCCAGCGGACTCCACGCCAGCACGCCCATGCCGTAGCGCTGGCAGGTGGGTAGCACCTCGCGCTCGATGGAGCGGTTGAGGATGGAATAAGGCGGCTGCTCGGTGCGGAACCGGGCCAATCCGCGGCGCTCGGCGGTCCACTGCGCCTCCACGATGTCCGAGGCCGGGAAGGTCGACGCGCCGATGGCACGGACCTTGCCAGCCCGCATGAGGTCGGTGAGCACGAACAAGGTTTCTTCGATGTCGGTGTCGGGTGCCGGCCGGTGAACTTGATAAAGGTCGATGTGGTCGGTCTGGAGCCGACGCAGCGACTCCTCGACCGCTCGCGTGAGCCAACGCCGCGAACTGCCCCGCCGGTTCGGATCATCACCCATTGGCCATAACGCCTTGGTAGCGAGCACGACGTTGTCCCGCCGACCCTTCAACGCCTTGCCGACGATTTCCTCGGACTCGCCATCGCTGTACCGATCGGCGGTGTCGATGAAGTTGATGCCGGCGTCGAGCGCCCGGTGGATCATGCGGATGCATTGGTCGTGATCGGCGTTGGCAAGTCCCCCGAACATCATCGTCCCTAAACAGTAAGGGCTGACTTTGATGCCGGTGCGACCGAGAGGGCGATAGTTCATGATGAGTTTCCTGGGATAGCGGTGGTAAAGTTGCGCCGGATGGGCGATAACG
This sequence comes from uncultured Verrucomicrobiota bacterium, assembly GCA_937873255.1. Taxonomy (GTDB): domain Bacteria; phylum Verrucomicrobiota; class Verrucomicrobiia; order Chthoniobacterales; family SZAS-18; genus CAHJWO01. The sequence goes on from CALMVM010000593.1 coordinate 1,512, forward strand.
ACGAAAACGGAACGTTCGTCCGAATATCCGGAACAACATTCCGTTTGTCAACGGGCAATAGGAAACGATGAAAACACGGGGCGGCGGGAAGAAAGAAATCAGCAGCGAGGCGGCTCCGTCCGTGCGGGCCGACGCGCGGCGTAACGCCGACGCGCTGCTGCGGGCGGCGCTGGCCGTGTTCACCGAGTCGGGGGTGGACGCGCCGATGCGGACCATCGCCGCCAAAGCGGGCGTCGGCGTCGGGACCCTCTACCGCCGCTTTCCGCAGCGTTCGGACCTCATCAAGGCGATCATCCGGCGCGACCTCGACGCCCAGGTGCAAGCGGCTTCGACCCTGGCAGCGAAACACGGGCCGGGCGACGCGCTCGCCCTGTGGATGGGCCGCCTCGTCGACTTCGTCGCCACCAAGCGCGATCTGGGTCCCGCCCTTCATTCCGGCGACCCCGCCTACCAGGCGCTGCCGGACTTCGTTCTCGGCCAACTCACGCCCGTGCTCCGCCGCCTGCTCGACGCCGCCGCGACTTCCGGTGTGATCCGGGACGACGTGGACGCCGATGAGCTGTTGAATGCGGGGCTGCGACTCGCCACGCCAGTGAACGGCGGCGACGCCGCGCAGGCGAGGCGCATGGTGGCCTTACTCACGGACGGTCTGCGCCGTAGCCTGAGCGTTCCCGCCGTCAAAGAGTGATGGCTGCATGATCTGGACCCAGCAAACTTGTGCTGCCCTCGCGCACGCACATCACCGAGGGACCGAATGAACCAAGCGCTCCCAGTTGCCGTGGGCGAATCGTTCCTTGTCCTCCGGCGAGAGCGTCGCCGCTTCCAACAAGGCCCGCCCCGGGCGGCCCGGCCGGTACTGGTAGGGATAGTCGGTGGAAAAAATGATGCGCTCAGGCCCCACCACTTCCAGGCTGCGTTGGAGGTAGGCCTGGCTCCACATCCCGCTCGGCGTCACGTACAGGTTTTGCCGGAAGTAATCGGCAACGGGTCTTTGCAGCTTCGTCACCCGCGCGAGAGAGTTCAGCCGTTCCAGATAAAAGAGAACGACCTAGCCCCAGTGACCGAGGATAATCTGTAGCTCGGGGTACTCGTCGAAGACGCCCGCCAGCATCAATCGCACGAACTGAATGCCGGCTTCGTAGTGCCAGCCCAGACCGAAGGTGGCGAACGCTGTGTCCACCGGTTCGCCGAAGCCCGAGTAGAGGGCCTCCCGCACGGTGCGCTGCGGAATCTGCGGATGCACGTAGAGCGGCACGCCGAGCGTGGCCGCCACGCCGAGCATCGGTCGAAGGTCCGGGTGATCCAGGTGCTTCTCGCGGGTGCGGCCACAGAGCATCGCGCCGCAAAGCCCGAGTTGACGCACGCCGCGCTCCAGTTCGCGCGCGGCCTCTGCCGGTGCGGCGGTGGGCAGGGTGGCGAAGCCCTGGAAGCGCGTGGGATGCTTGGCGATGGTGGCGGCCAACAGGTCGTTGGTGCGTTGCGCCATAGTTACGCTCTCGGCCGCTGCGAGGTTGTGCAGGCCAGGCGTGGTCACGGAAAGCACATGCACATCGACGCCGCTTTCATCCATGAGCGCCAGTCGCCCCGCTCCCAGGTCGTCGAGCCGCTCTTCGATCTCGCCACGGTCGAACCCGGCGGTGCCTTCCTGGCCGAGGGCGGATGCCGCCCAGGCAGCACGGATGTCGGCGGTCACGAAGTGCTCCTCGATTCCAATCAGTTTCGTCATGCTTTGGTGTCCTGCTATTATCCGGCGAACACAAGACCGGGATTGCATTGATGGGCGTTCCCCGTCTTGGGGATGACATTCAAAAGTTGTCGAGGGCTGGAGCAAACGTTCACCACGGCACGGTGCGCCCCTCACGATCCAGATATTGCAGGCCCGGTTTGCCCTGTTGCGAGAGAAGCACGTCCACGACCTTTGGAACGCTTTCCTCCACGCTCGACGGCGCGTTCGGCCCGCCGAGTGCGGTGCGGATCCAACCGGGAGCCATCAACACCAACGCGCGCGTTTCTCCGGCATGGCGGGCGGCGTAGCAGCGCATGTACTGGTTCAACGCGGCCTTGCTGCCACGATAAACTTCGTGTCCACCCTTTTCATTGTTGCCGACGCTGCCTTGCCCGGACGACATGACGCCGATCAGGCCGTCGGCGCGAACGAGGTCCTGCAAACCTTCCACGACGCGCATCGGGCTCAGCGTATTGGTGACCATCACGCGCACGAACTCATCTGTGGACACCTCTGCCATCGTCTCGTCCTGGTTACGGTTGGCGGTGCCGGCGTTTATGAAGAGCACATCGA
>CALMVM010000594.1:0-2839 GCA_937873255.1 uncultured Verrucomicrobiota bacterium
CGGCGGCGTGCGGCGCGGGCTCCGGTTCGTGCGATGGCGCGGGCGGCGGTGTCTCGAAAACCGGCGGCAGCCGGTGCTCGGGCGCAAACGTTTCCTGCGCGGCGGGCGCTTCGTGCGCGATGGGCGCTTCGGCCGGCGGCGGTTCGGCGGCGTGGTGTGATTCCGCAGTCGGCGGTTCTTCGGCGGTGTGGGCCGGCTCCGGTGCGGGCGGTTCTTCCTCGGCGTAGGTCGGCTCCGGCGTCACCGGTTCCGCCATGGGGATCGACTCGTCGGCGGGCGTGGGGATCGCCAGCGTTTCCGCCACGTTGTCCGACGACTCGGCCACTGCCGCCGCCGTTGTCGCGGGGGCGTGAAAAACGCATTCCACCGTGCCGAAGCGCAGGGTGTCGCCGTCGTGCAGCGCGCCCTGGGTCACGGAGATGTAATTGAGCGTCGCGGTGCCGTAGGGGCCGAGGTTGCGGAAACGGTATTCGCCGTTTTCCACGGTGATCTCGGCCTTGCAGCCGTCGGGGGAGGTCGGCATGACCACCGAGTTGAGCGGGCCGCGCCCGAGCGTGATATGGTCGCTCTCGATGTCGCGGGTGGAAGTCGTGCCGTCGCCGGGTTTGATGACCAGTTGAGCCATGGGTCGGAGGAAAAGGTGCGCGAGTCCGGCCCACCTTGGCGACAACGGCTTGCGGCGGTCAAGAAAGAAGGCGCACAAAACCCCGGGCGGTTTTGAACGGGTCCCGCGCGCCGCGTGTCGCAGGCAGACGATGAAACCGTTCCGAGGCCGGGTGTTGCTCGCCGCCGTGTGGCTGGTCTTCGCGGCGTCGCCGTTGCGCGCGCAGCAGGACGCAGCGGGGCAAATCAAAGACGTGCTCGCCGCGCAATCCGCCGCCTGGAATCGCGGCGACATCGACGCCTTCATGGAAGGCTACGCCAAAACGGCTGAACTGCGCTTCGCCTCGGGCGGCAACGTGACCCGGGGTTGGCAGGAAACGCTCGCCCGTTACAAAGCGCGTTATCGGGACCGTGCGGCGATGGGGGCGCTGACCTTTTCCGATCTCGAAGTGACCGTGCTTTCGCCGGACGCGGCGACCGTGTTCGGCCGCTGGCAGCTGCACACGGACAAGGGCGAACCGAACGGGCTGTTCACGCTGCTTTTCCGCAAGACCGACGCCGGCTGGCGCATCGTCGCCGACCACACCTCGGCGGCGGAAAAATGATTTATGATTTGCTGTTCGACCCGCATCCCGCCATCCATGATCAGTCGATTTCTTTCGGCCTTGGCGGCTGCTTCCTGTCTCGTCGGTGGGATTCGGGCGCAGAGTGCCGAACCCCGCCACCTGGTTCCGATCCCACTTTACAGGCCCGACAGCTACGACCAGGCCGTGTTCAGCGTGCTGATCGGCGACCGGGGGGCGGAGGTCTGGATGATCTGCCAACCGAGCTTCAGACCGGAGTTCGCCCTCCTTCTGCAATCCGAACTGATCAACCCCGACGCAAAGGATCCATATTCGCCCACAGAGCCGCGCCGGTGGATTTTATCCACCGTGACGACAGTCCGGCCGATCTGGCACTTCAAAGAAAATCCTGACGGTTCGGAGGAGCTCGATCTCCGCGCGAACGTCCCGGTAGAACGCCACCGCGTCGAAATCGACGAATCTCTCGCCAATGCCCTGCGCCAAGTCTGGGAGGCCGTGCTGCGCCAGACGAAATATCCCGAGGATGGACCGAGCGGCGTCGACGGAGTGACGTACGTTTTCTATTGCCGTCCGAATTATTTCGGACAGACGTGGTCGCCTAAGCAAGGGGTGCCTGCCGATTTGGTGAACCTTTCTGCCAAGCTCATCGAACTGGTGGGAAGCCCGTCCGAAAAGCGCGAAGGTCTCCTGAACGAATCTCGCAAGATGGCGCAGAAGATCGAGGACGCAGTGACAACCGAGGCGAAAGCCACCGGAGCAAAATGACCGACCGCAATGGTCGCCTCCCTTTACCTCGGCAGCGGCACTTCCAGGTTTGCCAGCGCGTAGGCGGTCACGGCCATGACGGCGGCGTTTTCCGAGAGGTGGCGCGGGTCGATCTTGTCGAGGGTGTCGGCCGCCGTGTGGTGGTAGTTGAAATATGTACGGCTGTCCTGAATCGGCGCGAACGTCGGCACGTGCAGCGCCGCCAGCGGACCCACGTCGGCCCCGGCGTGCTCGCTCGTTTGCAACAAACCCGATCCGCCCGCCGCGAGCACCTCGGCCACGGGGGCGAGGAGTTCGCGCACTTCCGGCTTCGCGGCGATTGTCACGCCCAACGGGTGATCCGCCCCCAGGTCGATCTCCATCGCGGCGAAATGATTCCCCGCCTCGGCGGCGTGGTCCTGCGCGTAGGTCGTCGCCCCCATCAAGCCGTTTTCCTCGTTCATCCACGCGATGAAACGGATCGTGCGCCTGGGGTGCAGCCCGAGCGCTCTGACGAGATGGACGACCTCCATCGAAACCGCCACGCCCGCGCCGTCGTCAATCGCCCCCGTGCCCAGGTCCCACGAATCCAGGTGCCCGGAAACGATGACGACCTGCTCGGGATGTTCGCTGCCCTTCAGGTCGGCGATGACGTTGAAGCTCGGGGCGTCGGGCAAAGTCTGAGGGGTGAGCACGAGATGCATCTTCACCGGCCCCTGCGCGGCGAGGGAGGCGATCAGGTCGGCGTCCTCGGCGGCCACGGCGGCGGCGGGGACCTTCGGCGCGTCGGGCGCGTAACGGGTCGCGCCCGTGTGCGGCAGACGCTACTCCGCGCCGCCCACCGAGCGCACCAACACCGCCACCCCGCCCATCCGCGCCGCAACGCTCGGGCCGGTGCTGCGGTAAAT
>CALMVM010000594.1:2849-4413 GCA_937873255.1 uncultured Verrucomicrobiota bacterium
ACGCGTCGAGGCCGTTGCCGACGGTGGCCATCTGCTGGTCGAACGCGTGATTGAAAACGACGATCTTGCCCGTGACCTTTTCTTTTCCGAGGGCGCGCAGTTCGTTGAAATCCTTGACCGCCACGACCTCGGCGGTGATGCCTTCCGGCGGCGTGGCGACGCTGGGTCCGAGGGCGGTCAGGACGATTTTCTGCGTGGTGCCGACGGCCATGCCGGGGAAATCGACGAGCGCGGCCGTTTCCTCGCCTCGCACCCAATGCGGGCCGGTGACGGGTTCCAGCGTGACTTCCAGGCCGAGCGCCTTCAGTTCCGCCGCGACGTACTCGACGGCCTTTTGTGCCTGCGGCGAACCGCTCAGGCGCGGGCCGATGTTGTTGGCGAGGTGCGCGACCTGCCGGTAGGCGTAGTCGCTGTTGAGCGCGCCCTGTTGGATTTTGGGAAGTTCGGCGAGCGTCTGCGCGGAGAACGGCGCGGGCGACGGCGCGGCAGTCGGCGCGGGCGTCTGGGCGACGGCGGGGGTGGCGGTGGTCAGCAGGGCCGCGAAGGCGGCGGCGGTCGGGAAAAGATTTCGCACGCCAATAAGACGGGCGGCGACCGGCGCGCGGGCGTGTCGAACGATTCGCGCGCGGAAGTTTTCGGGCCGTCGGACGGGCTACATGGGCGTGCCGTCGGCCGCTTCTTCGGTGTCGGATTGCGCTTTCTCGTCGGGGTTGGGCTTGACGGCCGAACCCTCCTCCACGCCGAGGTTTTCCTGCACGTCCTCGCCGGTGATGGCGGCGTCTTCGGAAAGGTCGAGTTCGGAAAACTCGGACGGCGCGTCGTCGGGATCGTCGGGCATGGTGGGCAACAGAAGTCGGGCGGTCGGCAAAGTCAAGCGTCGCGCGTCCGATACCGCCGGAGCGGGGTGCCGATGCGAATCAGGCGCTCTATGAAATGGATTCTCCTCGTGGGGGCCGGGATATTTTCGCTTGGTGGTCTGACGGCCTGCTGTAATCAAAACTGTCCGGCGGACCAGAAGCCAACGGCGGTTTCGCGGAAGTGATTTTTGAGGTGGATGGCGCTCGGAGAGCGCCATCCACCAATTTCATCTTGTGAAGCGGTGTGCTCCGCTCGGGTGCCGTCCGCCTACTTCGGCGCGATGGCCACGCCGTTGAACGTGAAGTTCCCCGGGTTGGCGTTGGTGCCGCTGTAGCTCGCCTGGAAGCCCAGCGTTACCGTGCCGCCAGTGGGGATGCTGCCGTTATACGACGCGTTGGCGACGCTCACGGCCTTGCCGGACTGCGTGGCGTCGCCGTTCCACAGGTTGGTGACCTGCTGGTTGCCGGGGAAGGTCCAGGTCAGTTTCCAGCCGTTGATGGCGGGGCCGTTGTTCGTGATCGTGACACTTGCCACGAAGCCGTCCTGCCACTGATTGCCCACCGCGTAGCTCAACTGCACCGCGCCGTTGGGCACGGGCGTGGGGGTCGGAGTTGGCGTGGGAGTCGGCGTCGGAGTTGGCGTCGGTGTCGGCTTCGGCGTGGGGACTGGCGTCGGCGTCGGGGTTGGTGTGGGAACAGGCGTGGGC
>CALMVM010000595.1:0-3795 GCA_937873255.1 uncultured Verrucomicrobiota bacterium
TCGCCACTTCGGGCATGGGGGTCGGGGAAGGTGGGGGGCCGTCCCCGAAGTACATTCCGCCGGGCCAGAGCACCAAATCGGGCAGTTCGAACTTCGCGGCGATGGGGAGCGTCATGGGCCGGGTGCAGCCCGTGAGATTGGGACGGCAGGCCGCCAGGACCGAGAATTGGTCGCCGCCCCGCAGCGTCCCGTCGATCTGGAACCGGCCCTGCGAGTCGGTAAGCTCGGGGTGTCCTACAGCGGCGGTCGTGAAAACGGGCGTGCTGCGGGAATTGAAATAGTATTCGCCTCCCGACGGAGCGTGCATCTGCAGGAGCATGGACGCGCCGGCCACCGGATGCCCGTCCGCGTCGACGACTCGGCCTGACACGACCACCGGTGTGGCGCGTTCGAGGACCACGTCCAACGGCGGCAGGTGAGGCCGCACGACGAAATCAGGCGATTGCCACGGCCGGTAGCCGGGCACATCGACGAGGATACAGCCGATGGTGCCGACCTCCGGGCCGCGCAGGAAAAAATGCCGGTCGGTGGGCCGATGCCCCATGACCTTGATCCGCTGATGTTGGAAGGTTCCTGCTCTCGGCAGGGTGGCGATGTGGATGTCCCGGCCAATCGGCCCGCCGTCGCCCGTCCGGATTTTCCCGTAAATCTTCGGCCCCCTGTAAATCACCGCTGTTCGCCGCGAATCGCCGTCGAAACCGAAAACGACCGGGATCAGTGCTGACTGCTCCGCCCCATCAGCCGATTGCCCCCCGGCGCGGCGGGGCAGGCCAGTGAGCATCCATGCGCCACAGAGGAAAGTGCCAGCGTGCTGACCAAAGTCTTCCGGTGGAGGTCGGAGCAGATCATGTGAAACAATTCCGCCTTACGCGTGAGACGAATCCCGATCTCGTCGGAGGCTCTTGTGGGCGGTTCTCCTGGCGGGCCAGCCTCTGCGGCAACCGTGGTCTGTGGGGCGGAGTCAGGAGAAAGGATCACGGCGATGGCATGGGCGCGAGAGCGGTCAACGGCCTGTTCAGGCGACCACCGGGCAACAGGAAATCGTACTGGACGAATTTTTTGCCGTCGTAGACGACCGCGCCCCGGATCGTCATGCCGTGGCAGATGAAGAAGTTGGCGTGGTCGGTCCAGAACCACAGGCGGCCAGCGGCGTCTTCGAAGACGGAAATCCGGTCCCAGGCAAATTCCGGCGGCTTCGCAGCGTCGGGCGCGGGCTTCCGGGCGGCGGGGCGATCTCGACCGTGATGGGACCAGCGTCATCCTTCTCGCCCCAAAGCGGGGTCTCGCCGCCGGTCTCCTTTTCGGAGAGACACTCCGCGTCGGGAAATGGTACATGCGCTCGGGCTGGCCCTCCGCGTTGAACCGGTAGATGTTCGGGCCGTCTTGCGTGAGCCAGACGCCGCCTTTGGAATCGCAGAAAAGCCGACCTTCCTGGTCCGCGCTGTAGGCGTACGGCAGGACGAACATCTCGTGCACCGTCGATTTGTCGCCGAGGTGTTCGCTGTACCGATAGATCTGTTGCTCTAATCTTCGAAGACACACAATGGTTCCATCCGCACGCCGGGCGATCCAGGCCGCCCACACGGAGCCGTTGCCGAATTCAGGCAGATCGACGGGCTGCCAATGTTCTTGCTCGTCGAGCGTGTGGAGGCGTTGAACGCTCGACGAAGCGACCCCCCACACGCGGCCGGTGCCATCGCGCTCAAAGTCATAAACCTTGGGACCATCGGACTCGTCGCGGGCGCGGGCGGCGAGGAGAGCCGCCAAGCCGCAACGACGGGTCAGAAGCGCGGTGCGATGCATTCGGTTCACCAGGAGTAATGGACCTTGTAAGTGAGGTTTCGTTCCTCGTCGGGCTTGACCTGCACGCGGAACTCGATGGTCTGCGCGTCCGTCTTGACGAACGGATCGCTGCTCTCGGCGATGTCCCAGTTCGTCCAGCGGTAGAGGTGTTCGACGACGCGGATTTCCACCGTTTCCTTCTTGTGGTTGCGCAGCATGATCTCGAAGGATTCATCCAGCCAGTCGTGGGGGCTTCCTTGCCGGTAGTTCGTGCGCTTGCGCTCGCCGGTCAGGTCAAAGGCATCGCCCGTGAACACCCGCACCGTCTCGTCCTTTGCGGTGTGGTCGATCAGGTTCTCGCCGGTGAACTCCAGTTGTCCGTCCGCGTCACGACGGTAGAAACGCACCCGGCCCTTGGGCAGCGGCATGCCGAGGCGGTTGGCCTCCGAGTTCTTGAATTCGCGCATCGTCCACACCTTCGGGTTCGACTGCGTGCCGTAATCGCTTTGACCGCGGATGTTCTCCATCGAGTAGCCGTTGTACTGCTGGCGGTTGATCCTGGCCCCGTCGTACACGTAGAAGCGAGTGGAATCGACCCCTTCGGCGCGAGCGAACTCGACCTGTTTGGTCTCGCGGTCGTGCAGTGTGGTGGGACGCGGCAGGGTATAGAGATGGTATTCGTCGAAGGCTTTTTCGGTCACGGCGGCAGAGGAGTCGCGCAACGCCGTGGCCGCCTCCAACTGGACGCGCTGGTCCTGAACGTCGGAGTTCGGGGTGAGCTTGTTCACGTCGCCGGCGATGAGCTTGATCCGGGCGTCGGCGAAAGTTTTGCCGCTCTGGTTATCCATCGTGATCAGGCCGGTCAGGTCGATGCGGTCGCCTTGTTCCGGTGCCACCACGCTGTAGCTGGCTTCCCAACTCATACCGCCGGTGACGTAGGCCAATTCAGCGTCGAGTCTGGCGGCTTCGGTACTCTGAATCTTCCAATTCAGTGTGGGTTTGAGGACCGTGTCGTCGGCCAGCGTGGGAAACAACGGTTGGCCGGGCAGGGAGAAACGCAGCTTGCCGTCCACCTCGATGATGGGTTCGCCCATGCCAGCCCCGTTGTTGGCGTACGCCATCTGCTGCTGATAGTATTGGTTGTTGTAGCGTTGCAGTCCGGTAGCATGCGGCACGTAACCGCTGCGGATGACCTTGCCCTGGACGATCTCCGGCCTGGCGTCAGAGCGCGATACAAGGAAGTCGATGGTCTTCCCTTCGAAGAGTGAGAGGAGCAGCGCCTGCGAGACAGGATCAGCGCGGTAATTCTGCTCCAGAATCTGGAGACGCACCTTGCCCGAGGGATCGCGCAGGATGACCGAATCGGGTTCCACGTGGGTGGTGGTTTCGGTGAAGCGCACGTCGTTCGCCCCGGCTTTCAGGTCGAGCGGCACGGTGTCGCGCACCACGGCAAAATTCTGGTTGTAGATCGTCAGTGCCGGGTCGGCGGACGACACGGTCAGTGGAAGGATGAGCAGGAGGAGAAAAAATTTATACATGGGAGGAACGGTGGGCAGATTCATTCTGTTTCAAACGTGCTCCACTTCCAAGATCAACGATGCAAACGCATCGATCACAGAGCATCGACAGATGCGAGCCTGTGCGATGCGAAGCGGCTTTCCTCAAGGAGATGATAGATGATTTCGAGCGTCAGCACGCTGCCGAGGCGCGCAGCAGGAATCACCGGCGCCTCTCGTCATCAGGATCTCGCCGTTTGCGGTCTTCCGGCGACCCGGGACATCTCGCGCTTATTTTCCACCCGTGGTGGCGATGCCTTCGATGAAGGTGCGTTGCGTCAGGAAAAAAAGCGTCAGCACGGGTAGGACCACCATCGTGGACGCCGCCATCAGGAAATGCCACGAGGTGCCGCCGTTCTGGCTTTGGAAACTCTGCAAACCGAGCGCCAGCGTGAAATCTTTCTGTTCGGTCAGGTAGATCAGCGGCCCCAGGAAGTCGTTCCATGTCGCCATGAAC
>CALMVM010000595.1:3805-7722 GCA_937873255.1 uncultured Verrucomicrobiota bacterium
GCACAACTACAGGATGATCTTCCAGAAAATGTGTAAATCGGTGCAACCGTCGATGCGCTCGGCTTCCGTCATATCGCCGGGCAGCGTCAGAAAAAACTGCCGCAGCAGGAAAACGTTGAATGCCCCCGCAAAAAACGACGGCACCCACAACGGCTTGAGCGTGCCGATCCAACCCAGGCTCTTGAACAATCCATAGATTGGCACCATCACCACCGGGAACGGGATCATCATCGTCGCCAGCAGCACCATGAACACCCGGTCGCGCCCACGCCATTCGATGCGCGAGAACCCGTACGCCGCCAGCGCACTGCTCATCACCGTGCCGACCACCGTCATCAGGCACAGGTAGAGGGAGTTGCCCGCGTAGCGCCAGAAATCGCCCATCGCGTGGATCGCGTCGGGGTAGTTGCGCCACTGGACGGTCGAGGGAACCCAGCGCGGGGGTAGGGTCATCGTCTCACTCAGAGGCTTGAGCGAGGTGGACGCCATCCATGCGAACGGCAGCAAAAAGAGCACGCCGAAAACCACGAGCAGCGCGAGCACGGCGCGGTTGAGCCAATCGGTTTTGAAGAAGCGCACCATAAGGAAGGGGGAGGGAAGAGCGGCTATTTCGCGGTGTAGTGAACGAAGCGTTCGGACAGCCGTGTGGCGATCCAGGTCAGCGCGAGGATCAGCGCGAACATCACCAGCCCGATGGCGCACGCGTAACCCATCTTCGAGTACTCGAAGGCGTTGTGATAAAGGTAGGTGGCGATGAAGAGCAGCGAACGCTCGGGCCCATCGCCGCCGTTGGCGATGACGAAGGGCACGGCGAAGACCTGCAACGCGCCGATCAGGCCCATGATCGTATTGAAGTAAATCACCGGCGAGAGGGTCGGCAGGGTGATGTGCCACGTCTTGTGCCAGAAGTTTGCCCCGTCGATGTCGGCCGCCTCGTAGAGGTGGCGCGGCACGTCCTGCAAGCCCGCCAGGTAGACGACCACCGCGTGTCCGACGCCCCACAGGCCCGTGAAAATGAGACCCCACTTGGCGAAGCGCGCGTCCCCGAGCCAGTTGGGCGCGGCGAGGTGCATGCCGGTGACGTGGTTGATCGCATTGAGCACCGGGCGCAGGCCGTCGTTGATCAAACCCAGTTCACCGTTGAGCAGCCACTGCCAGAGCACGGCGAGGGAGATCATCGGCACCAGCGAGGGCAGGAAGAAGATCGTTCGGAAAACGCCCCGGCCGGGTACATTGAAGTTGAGCAGGATCGCCAAGAACAGCGAGACGATCAGCCCGAGCGGGATCGAGAAGGCAGCGTAAAAGAGCGTGTTGGACAGCGCCTTCCAAAACAACTCGTCCGTGAACAGGTCGCGGTAGTTGGTCAACCCGACGAACGAAGCGGGCATCAGCACCGAGTAATCGCAAAACGAATACACCAGCGTGCAAACGAGCGGGTAGACGGTCAGCAACAGGAAGCCGATGGCCCACGGCCCGATAAAAAGCAGGCCGGTGCCGAGGCGGTGTTTTTCGGCGCGCGTCATTTTCATTGGCGGGACTCGGCGGCGGCCCACAGGGCGGTGAGGGTTTTGACGTTGCGGTCCCAGCGCTCGCGGGCGCGGTCGTAGTGGGCTTGCTCGCGCTTTTGCACGTTGGCCAGCGCCTCGTCCGGGTCGGCGCTGCCGGTCAGGACGCGGCCGGCGGCGTCGGCCAGGTCCGCGCTGTATTCGTTCCAGGTCGTGATGCGCGGGACGGGCCGCACGCCGGGGCTGCTCGCCAACTCCGCGAACTTGCGCACGTACGGGTCGGGGTGCCGACGATAGAAATCCTCGCTGACCTGGCGCAGGGGAGAGAATTTCCTTTGTCCCAGGCAGAGTTTTTCCATCGGCGCGGGCGATTCGAGATAGCGCAAAAACTCGAACGCCTCGCGCACGTGCTTCGCGCCGGCGGGGATAACGAGGACATCCCCGCTGGCGACCGTCACCGCCTTGAACCGGGCGGGATCGACGGAGGGGAAGGCCGCCACGCCCCACTCGAAGCCCGGCGCGGCGTAGTTCTTGATGAAGTTGTAAATCCAGACCCCCTGGAGGGTCATGGCCACCCGGCCGCTGAGGAACGGGTTCTGCGACGAGGCGTAGGAGCCGAAGCCGTCGCGCAACGCCAACAGGTTTTGCGCGCCGAAACGATCCGGGTAGCTGCGCATCCAACGGAAGGCCGCGCGGTTTTCCGGCGAATCGGCTTCGACGGCCGCCTGTCCGTCCCAGTAACGCGCGCCGAACCAGGTCCCCCAGGTCGGCGTGATCCAGGACGGCTCGTTGGGCACGTGGCCGATCTTCTCGATGCTGCCGTCGGGCCGGCGGCGCAGGATTTTCTCGTTGAAGGCTTCGAGTTCGGCAATCGAACGCGGCGGCTGTTCGGGGTCGAGGCCCGCCTCGCGGAACATTTTTTTGTTCCAGACCAGGGCGGAGACGTTGGGCGTGGCCGGCAGCGCGAAGAGCGTGCCGCGATGGCAGGAGGTCTGCCAGAAAACATCGACGTAGTCCTCGCGCCGGACCCCGGCCTCGGCGGCGAGCTTGTAGAGCGGGGTCAGCGCATTGTTCTCGGCGTAGACGGGCAGGTCTTCGGCGTACATGCCGGCCACGTCCGGGGGGACGCCGCCGCTGGTGGCGAGCAGGAGCTTGTGGTTGAGTTGGCTGACGGCGCTGTAATCGACCCAGACCCTGTTCTGGCCGGCGTTGAAATCGTCGACGACCGCGCGCATCGCCTCGGCCTCGAAGCCGTTCCATTTGTCCCAGTACCTGACGACGACCCGCCCGTCGTGAGGGGCGGTGGGATGGCAGGCGGACAAGGCGCAGAGCACTCCCGCCAATACGAGAGGCGGGAGGGCGCGCCAACACGGAGAAAATCGGCCGGAGGGAAATTTCAATGGAGACGGGGGTTGCCGGGGGACGACTTGGCGGTATAATGCACATTTATGCACATGACAATCGCCAAATGTGGTTGACGCGTGAATGGTCCGCCTGATGCTGCGATGAACGGTTCCTTTCCTATGAACGACTCCACCAATCTGAGCGCCGCCGCACGTTATCTGTTCTCCATGGCTGCGGCAACGATGCTCTGGCTTCCATCCGCCCGCGCCCAGTCGGCGTCGCCGACGAAGCAGAGCGTGACGACCTTTCTCTTTGACAACTACCAGTCGGGCGTCAACGCCAACGAGTCGGTCCTCACGCCCGGCAACGTCAAGAGCGGCACGTTCGGCGCGCTCTTCACCACCGCCATCGACGGGCAGGCGTACGCCCAGCCGCTCTACCTTTCCAACCTCGCCGTGGGCGGGGTCAGGCACAACGTGGCCTTCGTCGCCACGATGCACGACTCGGTCTACGCGTTCGACGCCGACACGGGCGCGCAACTCTGGAAGGTCTCCTTCATCTCGGCGGACGCCAACGCCGTGCCGCTGATCGTCCCCGTGCCCTCCGCCGACCTGCCCGGCTCGGGCCAGTCGGACGTGGACGGCACGGAGGTCGGCGTCGAGAGCACGCCGGTCATCGACGAGGGCACCGCCACGATCTACGTCGTCGCCAAGACCAAGGAAACCGGCCGCGGCGACGGCCATCTCCATTATGTCCAACGCCTGCACGCGCTCGACGTGGCCACGGGCGCGGAGAAGTTCAACGGCCCGCAGGTCATCGGCGACACCACCTGCGACAACCCGCTCAACACCAACGGCAACGCCACCTACGATTTCAACCTGCCCGCCAACCCGCAGACCCCCTCCGCCGCGTCGGCTTCCAGCAGCGCCGACAACTACGTCGGCGGCCGGGTGTACTTCAACGCGTTGAGAAACCTCCAGCGCTGCTCGCTGACGCTTTCCAACGGAGTCGTCTACGTCGGTTGGTCCTCGCACGGCGACTACCGGCCCTACCACGGCTGGCTCGTGG
>CALMVM010000596.1:0-9083 GCA_937873255.1 uncultured Verrucomicrobiota bacterium
GTACTCCTTCCGCCCCGTCACCCGACGCGCCGTCGGCCCCTCCCCGGCCGAGTTGGCGTCCAACCCACGGTCGCGCAGCGCCAAACTCCGCGCCCTGGAGAAAATTTCCTCGCCGCAGTAAATCCGCATCCACTATCAACTAGCCTCCACCGCCGCCGAACTTCCAGCCCTGGTCTGTCGTCCGGCGCATCCCGCTCCCATGAACCCGAACTCCAAGCGTCAAAACAATCGTCTCCAGTTGGCCGCGCTGCTGCGCTGGGTCGTCATCACGGTCTTTCTCGGCGTCGCCGGGTTGAGTTATCTCTATCTCAAGAACCAACTCTTCGTTCTCGGCACCCACCGCCACTCGATGGAGCAGGAACTCCGCGACCTCATCGCGCAAAACAGCGTCCTGGGCAACCGGGTGTCCAACCTGACCTCGTTCACGGCCTTGCAGCGCCGCATGGACGACGGATTTTTGAAAATGCTGCCGATCACCGAACACGTCGTCGCCCACGTGCATCCCCAGGAATTCACCCGTCTGGCCGCGACTGACAATAGCGCCGGCAACCATTACCAGACGGTCGCTCACGAGAGCAACTCGCGGCGCTGAACGCGGTCGGCAACGCCGCCTCGGGCATCGCCGAAACTTTTCTCCAAAACTTCCTCCCGTCCCTTCGATTCAGGACACCGTATCCCATGATGCGAACGGCACGAGTGCGGGCAATGTTGGTCTGCGGAGTGCTGGCCGTGGTGTTCACGGTCTTTTCCGGTCGGCTGATCTACCTCCAGATCAACCAGGGCGAGACGTTCGCCGCGCTGGCCAACCAGACGCAGATTTTCAAGCAAGTCATCCCGGCGCGGCGCGGTTCGATCCGCGATGCCCACGGTGAAATCCTCGCCAGCGACATGCCGTTGCGCCGGGTCGTGGTGGACGTCAGCCGCTTCAAGACCGAGCCCCGCGACCAGGTCGTCGACGGCAAAACGATCAAGGTCGATCCACGCGAGCAACTGGCCGGCATCATGTCGAAAGCGCTTGGGCTCCCGGTCCGCGAGTTGTTGAAGAAGTTCACGCCGAACCGCCGCTACCTCGTCGTCAAACACCAAGTCTCCGTGCAGACGGCCGACGACCTCAAGAAACAGGCCGACGACCTGAAATTAAGCGGCGTCTATCTGGAGCCGGACTCGACGCGCGTGTATCCCGACGGCTCGCTGCTTTGCCACGTGATCGGCTTCACCGACTTCGGCGGCGCGGGCATCCAGGGCATCGAGAAGAGTATGAACAACTACCTGGAAGGCCACTCCGGGTATCGCTACATTACCCGCAACCGGGCCGGACAGGAACTCGTGCAATCCCGTGGCCTGGAACAGGCGGCCCACGACGGCTGCAACGTCAACCTCACGATTGACATCGGACTCCAGAACATCGTCGAGCGGGAACTCGACGCGGCGGTCAAAAAATACGCGCCCGAAAATGCCACCGCGATCTTGATGCGCCCCAAAACGGGCGAGATCGTGGCGATGGCGAGCCGTCCTTACTTCGATCTCAACGCGCGTCTGGCCGCCGGACCCGAGCAGATGAAGAACCGCGCGATCATCGACATGATCGAGCCCGGCTCCACGTTCAAGATCGTTACCCTGTCCGGCGTGTTGAACGAACACCTCGTGCGGCCCGATACCACCGTGTATTGCGAAAACGGCCGTTGGGAATACGCCGGCAAGCTCCTGCACGATGCCCACCCCATCGGAGAGTGCAGCGTTCACGACGTGCTCGTTCATTCCAGCAACATCGGTGCCGCCAAGCTCGCGCTCCAACTCGGCGAGAACCGTCTCTATAACTACATCAAGTTGCTCGGCTTCGGCGAGCGCACCGGGATCGATCTGCCGGGCGAGATCAACGGCCGCGTGGCCCCGACCCGCAATTGGACCAAAATTTCCATCACGCGCATCCCGATGGGCCAGGGCGTTTGCGTTACCCCCTTGCAGATGGTGATGGCGATGGGCGCGGTCGCCAACGGCGGCAGGCTGATGATGCCGCAGATTGTGCATTCGATCACGGACGACAAGGACATGCCGGTGGCCGAGTTCCCGCCGGTGGTCGTGCGTCAGGCGATCAGCCCGGAGACGGTCCGGGAATTGATCCCCGCTCTGGAAGATGTGGTCAGTCCGCGCGGAACCGCCAAGGGCGCGGCGGTACCCGGGTACGGCGTGGGCGGGAAGACGGGCACGGCGCAAAAAGTTTCGCCGGCCGGCGGATACATGACGGGCAAATACGTCGTGTCGTTCGTCGGATTTTTGCCGACCAACAATCCCGAACTCGTCGGCATGGTGATGCTCGACAACGCCAACACGAAGCCCAACGAAAACTACGGCGGACTGGTGGCCGCGCCGGTCTTCGCGTCCATCGCCGGACAGGCGATGCGTTACCTGAACATTGAGCCGACGATGCCGATCCCGCCGGCCGGGATCAACCCGAAGGCGGTCGTGGTGCAGAATAGTCACGACTAACTTCGCTTCCATCCATGCAACTCAAAGCCCTGCTCTCTCGTATCCCGACGCGGACCGTCCGCGGACGCGACGACGTGGAGATCACTTCGATTTGCTACGACTCCCGGCAGGCCAAGCCGGGCTCGTTGTTCGTGGCGATGCGCGGCGAGCACGTGGACGGGCACGATTACGTCGCGCAGGCGGCGGCGCGCGGCGCGGCCGGCGTGGTGGTGGATCATGAGGCGGCGCAGGTGCCGGAGGATGTCGCTTATATCGAGGTGACGAGCACGCAGGCGGCGATGCCGGCGCTGGCAGGTGCGTTCTACCATCAGCCGTCGTTGAAGCTGCGACTTTGCGGAGTGACGGGCACGAACGGCAAGACGACGACCACTTATCTATTAAAGCACATCTGCGAACGCGCGATGCTGCGTTGCGGCTTGATCGGGACGGTGCGCTACGAAATCGGCGACGAGATATTGCCCAGTTCTCACACCACGCCGCAGTCGCTCGATTTGCAGGCGCTTCTGGCGCAGATGCGCGACGCCGGTTGCAAGGCGGCGGTGATGGAAGTTTCCTCGCACGCGCTCGCACAGGATCGTGTCGGCGGAGTGGAATTCGACGCGGCGGTTTTCACCAACCTCACCCAAGACCACCTCGACTACCATCGGAGCATCCAGGCTTACTTCGACGCGAAGGCCCGGCTTTTCACGGAGATTCTCCCCCAGCAATTCAAGAAGAAAGCGGTCGCCATCGTGAACATCGACGACCGCTACGGCGCGGAGCTTTGCACCCGCCTGCCGAAAACCGTGCGCCTGATTACTTACGGCGTCGGCAACAAGGCGGATTTCCGAGCGAGCAACTTCAAGACCGAACCGGCCGGTACGTCTTACCAACTCGACGCGCAGGATCGCAGCTACCTGGTGCGTCTGCCGCTGATCGGACGCTTCAACATCTACAACTCCCTCGCCGCCCTCGCGGCCTCGTCGGCGATGGGCGTGCAGCTTCGCGCCGCCGTGTTGTCGCTCGCTGGCGCGCCGTCGGTCCCTGGCCGGGTGCAACTCGTGCCGGCCAAGCGCAACTTCCAGGTGTACGTGGATTACGCGCACACCGACGATGCGCTGAGCAATGTGATTCGTACCTTGCGCGAGTTGAACCCGCGCCGTTTGATCGTGGTGTTCGGCTGCGGCGGCGACCGTGACAAGTCGAAACGTCCGCTCATGGGACGCGCGGCCGAACAGGGCGGCGACCTCGCCATCATCACCTCCGATAATCCGCGCAGCGAAGACCCGGCGGCGATCATCCGCGACATTGAAAAAGGATTCCAAGGCGATAATTACGAGGTCGTGATAGACCGTCGCGAGGCCATTGAGCGTGCGGTCGCACTAGCGCAGCCGAGAGATATCATCCTCATCGCTGGCAAGGGACACGAAAACTACCAACAATTCGCAAAGGCCACTCTACCTTTCGATGATGTGCAGGTAGCGAGGTCTGCCATCGAGGCGAGGCCGGTCGAATTAACTTGAATTCCACGCGTTTTTTGATGCCGACCAAAACGGACAAGTGGACCTGTTCCAATGATCTCGCGGGGTTGCCGCGTCCGGATCATCTGGTCGATCTTGCCCATTATTTGCGCCAAGCAATGATCACGCGCCGGCGGCATTTCTCGATACTCAACCACCTCTGGTGCAAACACCGGCAGCCGACAGGCTATTTCAATTCGTGGAAACACTGACCGTCCAGCAGATTGTTGAGTACGCGAGCGGAAAGCTTCTCCGTGGCGATCCGGTGTGCCCCGTGCATGCGATCTGCACGGACACGAGGACGTTGCGAGCGGGCGAAATGTTCCTTGCATTGCGGGGTGAAAATTTCGATGGACACGACCACGTTCGAGCTGCCGTGACGGGAGGCGCAATTGGAGCCATCGTCGATACGCCTCCGGTGGCCGATGATCTGCCTCCCGGCTTTGTGCTGATCGCCGTCCGCGACACTCTGGCCGCCTACCAAAGCATTGCTACTGTTTACCGGAAATCCCTGCCGATGAAGGTGATCGGAATCACCGGCAGCAACGGAAAAACGAGCACGAAAGACCTCGCCGCCTCCGTCCTGGCCAAACGTTATTGTGTATTGAAGACCGAGGGGAACCTCAACAATCACATCGGTGTGCCGCGGATGTTGTTGCGCGCGGATCGCAGCCATGAGGTCGCGGTACTGGAAATGGGAATGAACCATCCCGGAGAGATCGCCCCGCTTGCGCAAATGGCCGCGCCGGATGTTGCGATCATTACAAACATCGGGCGCGCGCATTTGGAATTCATGGGCAGCCGCGAAGCGATTGCGCAGGAAAAAGGGATGCTCGCGGAAGCAGTGGCAGCGAACGGAACCGTGATCCTGAACGGCACCGATGAATTCACGCCATCCATTGCGCGACGCACCCGTGCGCGGGTCATCATGGTTGGGTCAAGCGATGGAACGCTGCGCGCAGAGTCGGTCGAGCAGGATTTCAACGGGAGCAGATTCACGCTGGTCACCGAAGGAGAGAAAATCTCGGTACGCCTGCCCGTCACCGGTCACCACATGATTCTCAACGCTCTGCTGGCCGTGGCGGCAGGGCGCGCGTTGGACGTACCTTTGCAGGAGTGCGTTGAGGCACTCGCCTCCGTGCGATTGACCAAGGGTAGGTTAGAGCGAAAGGAAATCCACGGTCGATTGATTCTAGACGATAGTTACAATGCCAATCCCGACTCGATGAGTGCGGCTTTGGAAACCCTCGCCTCGCTTCCAACGGGCCGTCGGCGGATCGCAGTACTAGGGAAGATGGGCGAACTCGGGGATGCCGCTGCGGAAGGTTATCAAGCGGTCGGGGCATTGGCGGGGGCAAAGCGAATCGACTGCCTCATCACCGTGGGCGAAGAAGCTGCTGCGATGAGTTTTGCCGCTCGCAGCGCCGGCATGAGGGACACGATCGACGCCGCGAACACCGACGAGGCGGCGCAACGCTTGGCGGAAGTTAGCCGGGCCGGAGATCTCATTCTTGTGAAAGGGAGCCGCTCGGCTGCGATGGAACGTGTCATCACGAGTTTCGCCGCTTCCTTGGAAGCACCGACGGAAAACTTTGCTGAGCCGCTGATCGCCCGATGATGTTCTACCTTTCCAAGCTGAGTCAGCATTTCGGGCCGCTACGCGTGTTCGAGTACTCGACCTTTCGTGGAATCGCCGCCGCGTTCACGGCGTTTTTGCTTTCTGTTCTCTTTGGCAAGTTGGTCATCCGCAAGTTGATCTCGCTGAAGTTTGGCCAGCCGGTACGCACACGCGAAGAAGTCAACCAACTCTACGAAACGCACGGTCGCAAAAAGGGCACTCCGACCATGGGCGGCGTGTTGATCATCGGCAGCGTCGTCGTCTCGGCGCTCCTCTGGGCGCGACCGACCAACCCGTCGGTGTGGCTGGCGCTCTTCACGATCATTTACCTCGGCGCGCTCGGGTTTGCGGATGATTACCAGAAGGTCGCGAAGAAAAACTCCAAGGGAGTTAGCAGTCGTGCGAAACTCGCCGCGCAGTTCGTGCTGGCCGGGATTGTCGTTGCAGTGTTCCTGAGCAATCAACGCAACGCGATGTTCAGCACCGATCTATACGTCCCCTTCCTGAAGAAAGCGTTAATTCCTAACATGGGACTATACGCATTCGGTTTGCTCGCGTTTTTATTCTACGGTTTTGTGATCGTGGGATGTTCGAACGCGGTGAATCTGACCGATGGCCTCGACGGCTTGGCCGCCGGATGCACTGTGACCGTCGCAGGCGCTTACGCTGTGCTGACATTCGCCGCGAGTAACCCTCTCGTCACCCGCTATCTGGATATCCCTTTCACGCCGGGCAGCGGTGAATTGACCGTGCTCTGCTCCGCGTTGGCCGGAGCGGGACTGGGCTTCTTGTGGTTTAACGCCCATCCGGCCCAGGTCTTCATGGGCGACACCGGTTCTCTTGCCATCGGCGGGTTCATCGCGATCATCGCCATCTGCTGCAAGCAGGAGTTATTGTTGGTGATCGTGGGTGGTGTATTCGTTATGGAGGCGGCATCCGTGATCATCCAGGTCGCCAGTTTTAAACTCACTGGCAAACGGGTCTTTGCGATGTCTCCGTTGCATCATCACTTCGAATTGATCGGCTGGAAGGAAACGACCGTGGTGGTGCGTTTCTGGATCATCTCGATCATCTTCGCCATCGTCGGGCTTGCGACTCTGAAGCTGCGCTGACCCTGAGTTGTTATCCCTCGTGCCATGAAAAATTATAGAGGCAAAAAGGTGGCCGTCCTCGGACTGGGCCGTAGTGGCGAAGCGGCGGCGATCCTGTTGCTGGCACTCGGGGCGCGCGTTTCGATTCTCGACAGCGCAGAGGTAGAAAAACTCGATCCCGCCAAACTTCAAAGGCTCGGCGGCATGGGCCTGCAAATCATGGCCGGGCAACGAGCAGAGGAAAGCGTGGATGCTTTCGATCTCGCGGTTCTCAGCCCGGGCATCGATCCAAAATGCGCCCTCGTTCAAAATCTCCTGCTTCGCGGCATCCCGATCATCGCGGAGATCGAACTCGCGTATGACAATTCCTCCACTCCGGTGATCGGGATCACGGGAACAAACGGCAAGACTACCACCACGGAACTGGTCGCCGCGATGCTCACCAGCGCGGGGACACGCACGGTCGCGGGGGGAAACATCGGCAAGCCTTACAGCGAAATCGTCAGCGAGGGACTACCGTTGGATGTCATTACCTTGGAAGTTAGTTCATTCCAGTTGGAACGAATCCAGAAGTTTCGTCCGGCGATCAGCGTGTGGTTAAACCTGACGCCCGATCACCTCGACCGCTACGACAGCAGCGAGGACTATCGCGCCGCAAAGCTGCGGATTTTTGAGAACCAACTGGCCGAAGACTGGGCGGTCGTGAACTTCCGGGACAGCCTCTCGCCGCTCACGGCGAAAAGGATCACGTTCAGCGCGTACGAGGTCGGCGCAGATTTACATCTTCGTGGCGACATCATCCATTACAAGGACCAACCGTTGCTCGATCCGCGCGAGACCCATCTGCGGGGTAACCACAACACCGAGAATCTGATGGCGGCCCTCGGCGTCGGACTCGCGCGCGGATTGACGGCCGACCAGATGCGGCCGGCGTTGCGCGATTACCGCCCGCAACCGCACCGCTGCGAAGTCGTGCGTCAACTCGACGGGGTCACCTACGTCAACGATAGCAAGGCGACGAACCTGGATGCTCTGGCGAAAGCGTTAACTTCCGAAACCCAACCGGTCATCCTGATCGCCGGCGGCAAGGACAAAGGCTTCGAGTTCGACACCCTCGCGGAAATGGTCGGCGAAAAGGCCCGTTGGGTCGTGCTCATCGGCGAGATGGCCGAGCGCATCGCAGCGGTTTGGCAGGAACACGTGCCTTGCGAACGCGTGGAGAATTTGCAGGAAGCGGTTCGCGTCGCGTGGTCGCTGGCGCGTCCGGGCGAGGTCGTCCTTTTCTCGCCGGGGACGAGTTCGTTCGACATGTTCAAGAGCTACGCCGACCGTGGAAACCAATTTCGTACGTTAGTCAACGCGTTGCAATCCAACACCTGACCCACCCACTTTCTTCCGCTGAAGATCGCTCTAACAACCTTCGTCGTTTTATGCCCGCCGTTCCAATGACTCCCCGCGTCAAGCATCGAGCCGCCACCCGACGGGTGCCGCGCACACGCGATTCCGAAGCCAACACTTCCACCGTGCCGGAAGCCGAACCTAACATGCGCCTTTCCCGTGCGATATTAGTGATGCTCCTGCTGCACGTGGTCGCCGTGGGTGGGATCATGGCGTTCAGCCTCATCAAGGAACGCGGTTCAAAGCACGCGACCAGCCCGACGGGCAGCGCCGTCGAAGCCGAGGATTCCGACGCGCCGGCGATCAAGGTCGAAGGCCGTGACAGCGACCGTTCGGCAAACGAAGCCCCCGGGACGTTGGCCGACGCACGCCCGACCCATTCGGGAGAGCCACTTACCCGGGTCGCCAACGATCTGACCTCGTCTCACTCTCCCGCGCCTGCCGCGAACGACGCGGCGGAGCGGATCGCTGGTGGTCGAACGACCAGCGCGAACAACCCGCCTTCGACCGCGACCCCCGCCGACAAGAACGGACACGCGCCGGCTGACTCCGGCAAGACCTACGTCGTCCGTCCCGGAGATAACCCACGCAGCATCGCGGACAAATTCAAGGTAGACGCTTCCGCTCTGCTCAAATTGAACGGGATCGACGATCCAAAGAAGCTGAAGCCCGGCCAGACGTTACACGTTCCGGCGATCAGCCGTGGCAAGTCGAAGTAGAAAGTCAGAGGTCGCTTTTTTGTAACCGCGATGAGCAAGAACAGCGCGTTCATTCTGGCCGTTTGTGTGGCGGCGCTGACGTGCCTGGGCATCGTCATGCTCTACAGCACGAGCGCCTATGTTCACGACCGTCATGATGACGCATATTATTATATCAAGCGTCAGTCGGTCTTCCTCGGAATTGGTGTGGTCGCCTGCATCGCGGCGACGTTCATCAACTACCATCTGTGGGCAAAGCTGTGGATTCCGATGTTCGGACTCGCGCTAGCGC
>CALMVM010000596.1:9119-16470 GCA_937873255.1 uncultured Verrucomicrobiota bacterium
GTTCGCCGCGATTGTCGCGCTCGCCTGGTGGTTCACGAAATTCGAGGTGAAGAGTTCGAAATTTCTGTACGGCTTCGTGCTCCCGATGCTGCTGGTGGCAGTCCCGATGCTGCTCGTTCTAAAGGAAAACGACCTTGGCACCACCCTGCTCATCGGCGCGACCAGCGTGGCGATGATGTTCATTGCCGGCAGTCATCCGATTTACATGGGCGGGATGGCAGCAGCGGGCGCGGGCGGCATCCTCTACCTCGCCATGCACATGAACGAACGCATGGCGCGATTGACCGCGTTCCTCGATCTCGAAAAATACAAGGAACGCGCCGGCCTCCAACAGTGGGAATCCTTGAAGGCGTTCGGCTCGGGCGGGTTGTTTGGTCGGGGGCTCGGCGAGAGCGTCGAGAAGATGCTCTACCTGCCTTATGCGCACACGGATTTCATTTTCCCGATCATCGGCGAAGAACTCGGCCTGCGCGTGACGCTGCTCGTGGTCTGCGCGTTCCTGGCTCTGTCCCTGAGCGGGATCGTCATCGCCACGCAGGCGCGGGACCGTTTCGGGATGCTGCTGGGATTCGGCCTGGTCATGAACATCGGCCTGCAAGCCTGCGTGAACATCGGCATGACCACCGCCCTCCTGCCGAACAAAGGCATGCCCCTTCCCTTCATCAGCTACGGCGGGTCGAATCTCTGCATGTGCCTGTTGTTCACCGGCATCCTGTTGAATATCTACCGCCGTGGCAATCTCGCCCAAGGGAGTCCCGTGACGCAGGCGGCCGTTCTCCAAACGCGCGTGACGCCGCGGATCTGACCAATTTCCCGGCGGCCGGGACGGGGGTTGCATTTCGCGCCGAGGCCGCCGAAAGTCGGCCTCGAATCGCTATGAACGTGGTCATCGCATGCGGCGGCACCGGCGGTCACCTCTTCCCCGGCCTGGCGGTGGCGGAGGTGCTCCGTCAGCGCGGTCATTCCGTCCTGATCTTCCTCTCCGAGAAGGAGATCGACGCGGTCGCCGCAAGGGACTACGCGGGGATGTTCCGCTTTGAAAAACTGCCTTCCGTCGGCATGCCCCGGCTGCTGTCCCCGGCGATGTTCGGCTTCGCGCGCGGCTTTGCGGTGAGCGTTTCGCGGTGTCGCGCGTTCTACCGCGAATTCCGGCCCGACGCGGTGCTCGGCATGGGCGGGTTTACCTCGACCGCGCCGATGCTCGCGGGGAGGATGATGAAACTGCCCACGTTCATCCACGAGTCCAACGCCATCCCGGGCAAGGCCAACCGCCTCAACGCGCGCCTCGCGAAAACCGTGCTGCTGGGATTCAAGGAATGCGCGAAATTCTTTCCCAAGTCGCGCACCGAAGTCACCGGCACGCCGATCCGCGCCGGCTTGCGTGAACGTCTCGACCAAGCGCAGGCACAAGTCATTTTTGGGTTACACGAGGGCGCGGAAAAACGCACGCTGCTCGTCATGGGCGGCAGCCAGGGTGCGCACGGGATCAACCAGGCCGTCGTGCGCGCGGCTTCCGAGTGGAAAACGGCGCTGCAAGTGATCCACTTCACCGGACGCGACGACGAGAGCAGCGTGCGTGCGGCGTACGAATCAGCCGGGGTCAGTGCGTACGTGGCGGCGTTTCATCACCGGATGCAGGAGGCCTATTCGGCCGCCGATTTCGCCCTGTCGCGTTCAGGTGCGGCGAGTTTGAGCGAACTCGCCTACTTCGGGCTGCCAAGCTTGCTGATCCCCTACCCGTTCGCGGCGGAGGACCATCAGACATTCAACGCGCAGATTTTTACCGACGCCAAGGCCGCCGTCGCCTTGAAGGAACGCGAGACGACGGGCGACTATCTCGCCAAGATCGTCCTCGAAATCCTGCGTGCTCCCGCCAAACTCACGTCCATGGCCGCCGAGGCGCGGCGGCTCGCACCGGCCGACGCCGCGACGCTCCTCGTCGAAACCCTCGAACAACAATGCCGGTCGTGAACGACGCCACCGCCGCCCTCGCCTTGACCAGCGGACCGCCGAAGCGCGTCCACCTCATCGGCGTGGCCGGTTCGGGAATGAGCGGTCTGGCGGCGTTGCTGCTCGCGCTCGGGCATCGCGTGAGCGGCTCGGACAAGGTGGACAGCGTCGAAGTGCGTCGCCTCCAAGGTCTCGGACTCGATTTCCATTGCCCGCACGACGCCCGGCACGTCCGCGATGCGCGCGTGGTCATTTATTCGTCGGCGATCAAGGCGGGCAACCCGGCGTTCGACGAGGCGAAACGCCTGGGGAAATTTCTCGTGCGGCGCGCGGAGGCCCTCGCCGCGCTGATGAAGGAACGGCGCGGCATCATCGTCGCGGGCATGCACGGCAAGACGACGACCAGTTCGATGTCGGCGCACGTCCTGCGCGCGGGCGGATTGCGGCCGAGTCATTACGTGGGCGCGGAGATTCCGATTTTAGGAACCAACGCTCATTGGGAACCCAACGGCGGGTATTTCGTCGCCGAGGGCGATGAGAGCGACGGCACGGTTGCGCTCTTCGAACCGGAGCACACGATCCTGCTCAACGTCGAGGAGGAACACCTCGACTACTATGCGGATCTCGCGGCCATCGAAACGGTTTTCGGCCATTTGCTCGATAGCACGCGCGGCACGACGATCTACTGCCTCGACGATCCGAATACCACGCGTCTTTGCGAGAGCCGGCCACGCACGGTGTCGTTCGGCGCGGATGCTCGCGCGGACTACCGGTTCGACAACCTGCGCACGCAAAATTTCCAATCGCAGTTCGACGTGTACCGGCGCGGCGAACGGCTCGGCACCGCGATGCTCAACGTTCCCGGCCGCCACAACGTCAGCAATGCGACGAGTGTCATCGCGCTGGCGATGGAACTGGGATTGTCGTTCCCGGTCGTGACGGCGGCGCTGGAGACCTTTCGCGGAGCGCGGCGGCGCTTCGAGTTCAAGCACCGCAGCGCGAGTTACGCCGTGGTGGACGACTACGGTCATCACCCCAGCGAGATCGCCGCGACGATCTCCACCGCGCGCGATGTCCACGCCGGCCGGGTCATGGTCGTCTTCCAGCCCCACCGCTACACGCGTACGAAGGCGCTCAGCGCGGAGTTCGGCCGGGCGTTCCAGCGCGCGGACCACGTGGTGGTGTCGGAGATCTACGCGGCGAGCGAGACGCCCATCGACGGCGTGAGTGGACAGTTGATCGTGGACGCGATGGCGCGCGAAGGACACACGGGCGGCATCTTCGAACCGATCTTCCATCGGCTCGCGACGCGGATGGGTGCGTTGCTCGAACCGGGTGATTTGCTGTTGAGTCTCGGCGCGGGCAACATCCACGAGGTAGGCACCCAGCTCGCGGAAGATTTGTCGTTGCTTGCAACGCTCCAGGAACTGCTTGGCGCGGAGGGATCGGCGAAACTTTACGAACCGCTCTCCAAACACACGACTCTACGTGTCGGCGGTCCGGCCCGTTTATGGGCGGAACCCTCCACGGAGGCGGCGTTCTCTCGCGCGCTACGGTTCGCGCGAGATCATCGACTGGAGGTTTTCGTGATGGGCCGCGGCTCGAATTTACTGGTGCGCGACGGTGGCATCGACGGCTTGGTCATCCATCCGTCGGGGGGAGATTTCGCGCGTCTGGAAGTGGACGCGCAGAACCGCACGATCACGGCGGGGGCGGGCGTGAAGCTGAAGCAACTCAGCGGCGCGGCGGCCAAGCACGGGATCGGCGGATTCGAGTGGATGGAGGGAATCCCCGGCGAGGTCGGCGGAAGCCTGCGCATGAACGCCGGCGCAATGGGCGTGGAAACGTTCGATCAGGTCACGAAGCTGCGTTGCGCGGATGCCGATGGAACGATCATCGAGAAAACTCCGGCCGAACTGGAGATTCACTACCGCGACGTGCCGTCGCTGAAAAAAACGTACGCGCTCGCGGCGACCTTTCGCGGCAGCGAGAGCACGCGGGAAGAAATTCAGCGGTTGCTCGATTTGTCCTCGAACAAACGCAAAACCACGCAGCCCATCGCAGCGAGCGCGGGTTGCATTTTTAAAAATCCGTCGAAGGAATTTCCTGCCGGCAAGCTGGTGCAGGAACTCGGATTGAAGGACATCGCGGTCGGAGCGGCGCGCGTGTCGGAGGTCGACGGCAATTTCATCGTCAACGACGGCGGCGCGTCGGCGAAGGACGTGCTCGCGTTAATCGAGATCATCAAGCAACGCGCGGGGGGGCAACGCGGCATTCAAATGCAAACCGAAGTGCAGATCGTCGGTGAGGAATGAGGGCGCCGATGAAGGAAATGTCGCGCCGACATCTCATCCGCCGCGATGGTAGTTCATGAAACATTTTCACCGGGAGGAACGTTTCGGCAGTAGCTAGACGCTCGTAATTCGTCCGACGACTAACATCGTTCTACCTTCGTAGAAAATCAGACATTTTTCTTCGCCGAAAACCGACTGATTGATTGACTGTCGCGGCAAGAATCCGCACAATGTTGGGAACGACACCACCGGCGGGCAATTTCTATCCGTCGTCGCGGAGACCGCTCCAGCACTGATCGTTTCGTAGAGGCTGCTGCCAACCCCTGTTTATGGCCATCGAATTTCGTTCCAGCGGTTCGCGTAAAAAAAACGCCCGCCGGACCAGCAGCGCGCAACGCCGCTTCCAGCATGTGCTCGACGTGAGCGTGCGCTCCACCCTGGCCGGACGGCAGCGGCAGCGGTGGATCGTCGGCTGGGCGTCGAAGATTTTCATCGTGGCAGCGCTCGGCACCGCGCTGTATTTCGGCGTGAGGAAAGCGGTCTCGTGGGTCATCCTGAAAAACCCGGAGTACAACGTCGCCGACATCGACGTGCAGACCGACGGCATCCTCGAAGCGGAGCAGATCCTGCAAACGGCCGATCTGCAAAAAGGCGGGAACATTTTCCTGGTGAACTTGAACCGCGCCAAGACGCGCATCGAGAGCATCCCGGAGGTCGAGCACGCGCAGGTAGGCCGTCAGTTGCCCAGCCGGATCACCGTGCAGATCACGGAACGCAAGCCGGTCGCGTGGTTGTCCACGGCGCATGGGATCGACAGCCGCGACGAGGTGGTCGCCTCGAAGGGCTCGTTCCTGATCGACGCGAACGGCGTGCTGCTGCTGCCGCGCAAGCTCTCGCCGCAGGCCCGCTACCTGCCGATCATCCGTCACTACATCGGCACGACGGTCGCCGAGGGCGCGCAAACCGAGGGCGACGAGATTAAGGCAGCGCTCGACCTGATCCGTGCGCACCAGGATTCTCTCGTCGCCTCACGGTTCCAACTTCAGGAGATTGATCTGGCGAAGCGTTACGGTTTGCTGGCGACGGATCGCAACGGCACGCAGGTGCTTTTCGACCTCACCGAGATGGATCGTCAACTCAAGCGTCTCGATTCGTATCTCCAATACACCGACCAGCACGGCCAGAGAATCCAGACGATCAACCTGCTCGTGCAGAAAAATGTCCCGGTCACCTACATGGTCGATGCGGTCGTGACCGACAAGCCGGCCGATCCGCCGCCGACGGCCTCTCCCAACCCGACGGCGTCGACTTCCTCGGCGAAACCCGTGGCCAGCCCCGCGAAGGATAAATCCTCGGACAAGGAGAAGAAAACCAACGGCAAGTCCGGCTCCTCCGACAAGAAGCGTGACGAGGCCAAACCCACCACCGGGTCATCCCGCAGGGATCGCACGCCGCAGCCGTTTTTGCGTCCGCCTACCCGCGTGACCCCGACCGGCGTCGAGTAGCGCTTTTTTGTGTCCGGACGTTTGACACGAGGGGCGGGCGCGAGTTGTTGAAGCCATGAGCAAAGAGAATATCGTCGTCGGCCTGGAAATCGGCACGTCGAAGGTGTGCGTGGCGGTGGCCGACGTGCGGCCGGACGGTTCGATGAAGGTCCTGGGCGTCGGCCAATCCCCCTCGCTCGGCGTTCGCAAGGGCGAGATCGTCCACTTCGAAAGCGTGCACAAATGCGTGCGTGACGCCATCGCCGACGCCGAGCAGAAAAGCGACGTGAGCATCCGACGCGCGTATGTCGCCATCACGGGCGGACACATCACCAGTTTCAATAACCGTGGCGTCGTGGAATTGCCGGAAGGCCGCGAGGAAATCGAGGAGGACGACCTCGAAGAAGCCAAACGCAACGCCCGCGAGGTCAACATCCCGTCGCAGAACGCATTCCTGCACGCGATCATCCAGCATTATTACGTGGACGGTCAGGACGGCGTGTTGACGCCCGTCGGCATGCTCGGCCAGAAGCTGGAGGCGGATTACCATGTCGTCCACGGCATCCGCACGCGCATCCAGAACACGATCCGCTGCGTGAAGGACGTGCCGCTGGAGGTGCAGGACGTGGTGTTCAATTCCCTCGCCAGCGCGCAGGTGGTCGTCAGCCAGAACCAGAAAAACCTCGGCGTCCTGGTCATCGACATGGGCGGCGGCACGCTCGACTACCTGCTGTACGTGGACGGCGCGGTGAAACAGAGCGGCGTGATCGCCATCGGCGGCGACCATCTCACCAGCGACATCAGCCTGGGATTGCGGATTCCCCTCGGCCGCGCGGAACGCCTCAAAATTGATGAGGGTAGTGCCGTGCTCGGCAACAGCCGGCCGGGGGAGACGATCTATCTCAAGCCCGAACCGGGTTTCGGCGGACGCGAGATCGAGCGCGAGATGCTCAACCGCATCATCCACGACCGTTTGCACGAGACCTTCGATCTGCTCAAGCGGCAGTTGGCGTCCGAGCCCCACCTTCGCTACCTCGGCGCGGGCGCGGTGTTGACGGGCGGTTGCAGCCTCATGCACGGCATCAACCATCTCGCGGAAGAAGTGCTCGGTCTGCCCGTGCAACCCGCCCAGCCGCCGCCGTTGCAGGGAGTAACAGCGGCGCTCGCCAACCCGCAACTCTCGACCGCGCTCGGGCTCATCAAATACGCGCAGTTTACCCAGATGGAGCAACCGGAGCCGACGGTCTGGTCGCGCCTGAAGGGGATTTTCAGCCGCCGCCGCAACCGCTGATCGACACGCAGTTTCCCACCACGACGCCCCTCCCCATCATGAACGAGATGACCAGTCACCGCACGCACACGTCGTACGCCAACGACACGAATTTCCGCATCAAGGTTTTCGGCGTCGGCGGGGCCGGCTCGAACGCGCTCGACCGACTCGTGATGGAAGGCTCGCTCAACGTGGAACTCGTCGCGTGCAACACCGACGTGCAGGCGTTGGCGGGTTCGGTCGCCACGCAGAAAGTGCAACTCGGCCGGCAGGTCACGCGCGGTCTCGGCGCGGGTGGCGACCCGGAATTGGGTTTTGCTGCGGCGGAGGAGGCGGTCGAGGAAATCCGTGGG
>CALMVM010000596.1:16480-17337 GCA_937873255.1 uncultured Verrucomicrobiota bacterium
CGTCAAGATGGCGCGGGAGCAAAATTCGCTGGTGCTCGTGTGCGCGACGCTGCCGTTTTCCTTCGAGGGACGGCGGCGCGGTCAGCAGGCGCAGGAGGCTCTCCACGCGATCCAGCAATACGCCGATGCCGTGATTTGTTTTGAAAACGACCGGATGGGCGAGTTGATCCTGCCGGAAGCGGGCATCCATGAGGCGTTCGCCGGGGCGGATCAGATCATCGGACAAAGCGTGCGGGCAGTGGTCGATCTCGTCAATCGGCGCGGGTTGATCCATCTCGGCTTCGATGATTTGCTCAGCGCGTTGCGCAGTCACGATTCCCGCTGCCTCTTCGGTTACGGCGAGGCCGCCGGACCGACGCGCGGACGGGAGGCGCTCGCGCAGGCGCTCCGCAATCCGCTCATGGACCGCGGGTCGCTCCTGGGTGAAGCCGCGAACGTATTGGTGAATATCGTCGGAGGTCCGGACCTGACGCTGGCAGAGGTGCAAAATGTCATGGAGGATCTCTCCGAGCACATCGGCGAACGCACGCAGCTTCTATTCGGCGCGGCGGTCGATCCGAAACTCAGCGGACGGCTCGGGGTGACGCTCATCAGTTCGCTCGGCACGCGCGCGAGCGCGGTCCCGAGCGTCGAGCCGAAGACCGCGACGGGCACAACCTACCCACCGCTCGTGCGCACGCCGTCCAACCCGGTCCCTGCCCCTGCCGCGGTTGCGATTCCGCCGATGCCTGTGGAATCCGTCCCCGCAACGGTTCCGGTGGCTGCGCCGACGGCGACCGGGCGCGCCGGGGTGGAGGTCGGCATCACCGAGAACACCGTGCGCGGACGTTTCGAGAAAAGCGAGCCGACCATCGTGG
>CALMVM010000596.1:17347-24819 GCA_937873255.1 uncultured Verrucomicrobiota bacterium
GCGAAGTAACGAGGGCCGCGATGGCTTCGATGTCTCCGTCGCGCAGTCGGAGCGGAGCGGGCTCAAAGAATCTTCTGTCCATCGACGGGAGGTCGCGCATCTGAATCAGCATGCCGTTTTTCCAGACCCAGGCGTCCGAGCGGTATGGCCCGACTTTTCGCGGGTCGCTCCAGGCGTGGATCGCCACCATCGGCCGACCGAGCGCCGCCGCCAAGTGGGCCGGCCCGCTGTCAACGCTCAGGACGAATGAGGCTCTACGGGTCAGCCAGATGAGTTGCGCCAAGCTGGTCCGGTTCATCAGGCTCAAGTAATGTTCCGACGAATGAATTTTCGGCTCGACACCCCGTCCGACGAGGACAATTCTTCTCCTACTTATTTTACTTATAAACTGTTGTATCTGATTTAAATCGATAGATTTACCTTTTCCTCGCGCGTATGGATGTATGAGCACGAACGACGAGTCGAAATCGAACGGTGAATCGGGCTTTTCGCCCGTCGGCAGACGGAATTCGATCTGGTTCCCAGGATGATATTTTTGGGCGTTGGCCAACACCGCGTTCGCCAGAACAAGATAACGTTCGACCGCGTGCGCAGGCTGTTTTGAGGAAACGACTGTCCGGTGGTAAAACCAGCGCGCCCCCTCGCGGGCATCGGACAACCCGACAAATTCGCGAGCGCCGCTCACGCGCCCGATCAATGCGGTGCGCAGCAACCCTTGGAAATCGAGCGCGAGATCGGGCCGGTGACCGCGCATCACGTTGCGCATCCACTTCATCATCGCCACGCCCCCACCCCAGCCGCGAAACTCCCGGCGCGGGAAATCGATCACCTCATCGATATCGGGATGGCCGGTCAGCAGCGGCATCCATTCCGTGTTTGCCAGCCAGGAAATTCGGCAGTCCGGCCAGGCCGCCTTCAACCGCGCCACTGCCGGCAAAGTGTGGATGATATCGCCGAACGAACTCGGCTTGAGAACGAGCAGCGTGCGCGGAGCTTCGGTTGCCAAAAAGAAAACGCTCTACTTCCCAATCGCCAGGCGGTCGGCGAGGCGCTTGGGCAGGTCGGCGGCGATGATTTTCTTTTGCGCGGTGTGGATGTCGTATTCCAGCCGGCGCAATTCGACGAAATTCTTGTCCGTGTGGTAGATCACGTACGCCGAACGCCAGTCGCCGTCGCGCGGCTGGCCGACGCTGCCGATGTTGATGAAATACTTCTTGCCCATCTCGAACTTGAGCTTGTCGAGGGGAATGCTCATCACCGGACCATCACGAACGTACGCCCGGGGCGCGTGGGTGTGGCCGAAAAAACACACGCTCGTGTGCTGGTAGCTGAAGCTCGCGCTGGCGTCGAGTTGGTTGAATACATAGCCCCACTTGTGCGGGGTATCGAGCGTCGCGTGGACAATCGTGAAGTCGCGCACCTGCCGCACGAGCCGCAGGTCGTTGAGGTATTGCTTGTCCTCGGGAGTGAGGTGTTCGCGCGTCCAGTTGAGCGCCTCTTCGGCAAGCGGGTTGAATCCGTCGAGCGAGTCCGAGATGGCTGCCTGCTCGTCGTGATTGCCTTTGACAACCGGGCATTCCAGGTTGCGCACGATCTCCAAGCACTCGTGCGGGTTGGCGTTGTAGCCGACAACGTCACCCAGGCAGACAAAGAGGTTGCAGCCGTTCGCGCGCGCATCGGCCAGCACCGCCTCCAGGGCTTCAAGGTTGGCATGGATGTCGCCGAAAATCGCAAAACGCATGGGGTTTCCCAATAAAAATGGAACTAGCGCGGTTTGTAAACCCTTTGTTCCGGCGGAAGCTGAAGTTTCTCCTCCAGGTCCCGGAGGTCGGTTTCGAGGGTGGGAAGCCGTTCCTGCGGCCCCATGTCGTAGAGCGCGCGCAGCCGCTGCCAGGCCTCGCGCTCGCGGCCGGGCACCTTGGCGAGTTCGTAGGCAGCATCCCGTTTTTCGTAGGTCATCGCGTGCGGACACTCCGACGCCTTTTCGTAAGCAGCCGACGCCGCGAGATGGTCCTCGAATTTGCGCTGCTCGATCTCGCCGAGCATGTGGTAAAGCGTGGCGGACTGCGGGTTGTTCTTGATGCCGTGTTCGATGTAGTCGCGGCCGAGCACGAAGTATTCGCGCTGACGTTTCTTTCGCACGGCGATCTTCGGTTCCTTGGGATCTTCCATGACCGCGACGCTCGCGTTGTAGGCCATGTGCCAGCCGGCCATGTCCCAGAACATGACGTTGTGCGGCACCAGCGTCGTCACGGTGCCGAACTTCAGGTTCATCTTGCCGTACTCCACCCGTTCCCAGTCGGTCAGCGCCTCGATCCAGAGCAGGTCGGCCACCAGCGAGCGGAAGCCGCCGAGCGCGGCGATGAACTCGTTCTGGGTGACGCGTTCGCGCACGCTCAGGTCGAGCGCGACGGAATTGACCGAGTTCGCCACCCGCTCCCGCGCCAATCCCCGCTCGAACGGCAGCCTCGCCAGTCCGAAACCCAGCACGAGCAGGATGCCGACGGCGTAGCGGCGACCGAAGGCCCGGAGTCGGCCCGGCGGTGAGGGCAACGGTTGCATGGGCGGTCAGATTTCGCGTTTGGCGAACATAAAATACCCGGCGAAGAGATAGACCAGCACGTAGGTCACGCCCAGTCCGATGGTCTTCGCCACCAGCCACGGCGCGACGTGCGCGCCCGCGATGATTTCTTCCACGAGGTTGAAAGCCTGGAGGTCGGGGAAGATGAGCACGACCGGCTTGAAAAACGCCACATCAAGGAGGCTGTTCGGGGCCAGCGTGCCGGTGGTCTGCCAGTAGTCGCGCGCCGTGCCCAGCAACTGGCCGATGAAGACCCCCGCCACCGACACGCTGATCGTAAAGATCGAGGAGGTCGCAAACGTGGAAACGAACAGGGTCAACGACGCCAGGAGGGCGGCCTTCGTATAGATGATGAGCCCGCCCGCCCACAGCGCCGGGTCGTACGCGCTCGCGTAGAGTTCGCTCAGGTTCTGATTGACGGCATCGGGCGGCTCGCCCCCGCTCAAAATCTCGCCCGCCACGACGTGGACGCGCCACCACAGCACAACCGCGAACATCGCCCCCATTACCAGGATGCTGATGAGCAGCAGCAGGAACACACCCAGGAGTTTGCCTGTCAGGTACTCGAAACGCGGCACGGGCTTGGCCAGGATCGTATAGAGCGTCCTGTCCTCCACGTCCTTGGGCAGGAGATTCGCCGTCGCCAGGATCGCCAGCATGCTCGTGAAAATCGACATCGCCCCGAGCGAGGTGTCCTTGAGCATCTGGAACTGGCCCTGGAACGTGAACCGCACGAATAGCAGCGACGAGCCGATCTGAAGCAGCGCGAAGATCAGCAAAAAGTAAAACACCTTCAGCCGCACGAGTTCGGTGAGCGTGTTGGTGGCGAGCGCCCACACCCGCGCGGGGGAGAAAAACCGGTGCTTGACCTTCCGCGCAAGCGGCGTGGCGGAAGGAGACTCGACGGCGGCAGGCATGGGAAATCGGTGGTGGGCGAAGGACGGGTCAATCCCGGGACGCGGAACCGGAGGTCACGTCGAGGAAATACCGTTCGAGAGTGGTGCGCGGCTTGCGGGTTTCGACCAGGCTGGTTTTGGGGTACGACCTGGCGACGAGCGCCTGGATTTCCGCGAGGAGTTCGGGCGACGCGTCGCGGAAAATGATCTCGGTTTGATCTTCGATGGAGATCAAATCTTCCAGACGCCCTTCGCGCACCAACACCCCGTGAGCGAGAATGCCGATGCGGTCGCAGATTTCCTGCACCTGACCGAGCAGGTGGGAGCACAGCAAGACCGTCATTCCGCGTTCCTTGAAGCTGACAATCAGATCGCGGATTTCCGCCGAGCCTTGCGGATCGACGCCTGCGGTCGGCTCATCGAGCACGAGCAACCGGGGCTCCTGCACGAGAGCCTGCGCGAGTCCGATCCGCTGCAGCATGCCTTTGGAATAGCCGCCCAAACGCCGGTCGCGGGCGTGTTCCAGACCGACAAGCTTGAGGAGTTCGTCGGTCTTGTCGCGGAGGGTCGAACCGGACAGACCGCAGAGCTTTCCGTAAAACCGAAGTGTCTCCGCTCCAGTCAGATACTTATAAAAATACGGATTCTCCGGCAAAAACCCGACTTCCTCGTGACTGTCCACTTCCTGGCTGTCGCGGCCGAAAATCTCGGTGCTCCCTGCCGTTGGCGGAACCAGGCCAAGGACGATCTTCATCGTGGTACTCTTGCCCGAACCATTCGGCCCCAACAGGCCGTAGACCTGCCCCGGCGCGACCTCCAGGGAAAGATCACGCACCGCGACCAGCCGTTCCCGTTTGAACGGAATCGGGAATACTTTCGTGAGGTTGCGGATGGCAATGGCGGGGGTCGTCATCGCGGGATGGCCAAGTTCATTACATTGCACAAAATTGGCGCGATACCACCAAGGATTTTGGGACTGGAGTTCCGTTCGGGACTTCGCTAATGGCGAATTTCGAAGCCTGTGACGGGCGATTCCGCCCCTTCGTTTTCTGATCGACGCGCTTCCCGGATATATCCGCCGAGATGGCTCGTCGCCACCGCATCGAGGAAAGCCTCGATTTCGATTGCGTCGCCAGTCGCTGCCAATTCGACCGTACCGTCGGGAAGATTGCGCACCCAGCCGGTCACGTCGAAACCGGCGGCGATCTGCTTGACCGAATAACGGAACCCGACGCCTTGCACGCGTCCCGAGTAGGTCACGCGCCGGGAGATTTTCACGGAGTGGGGAGATGGTTCTGCGGCGCAAACTTATCGTTCAGCGCATCGGACCATTTTTCGTCCTGCGCATCGATTACGATCACCTCGTTGGCGGAGGTGACGCAAAGCTTGAACACGCGGCCGGTCGCAAAAAACGCGGTCGAAAGCACCGTCGGCCCTTCCGTGGGACCGCCGTCGTGATGGCGAACCGGGAAAGTTTTCTGTTCCATCAGGTGAAGCTGGTTATAGCGCGCCGTGTTGGCGTCGCGCACCGCCGCATAGAATCGCTCCGCCGCCGCGCGGTCCCGGCAAGCCACCTTCCAGAAATAACTCGTGCCGCCCGCCGTCTGGTAAACGAGGTAGCGATCACCACGCCAACCGGCCGCCGCGTCTTCAGCGCGGGATTTGTCATGGAACCAGGTCAGAAACAACTGCCGCGCGCCGAACTCGCCCAGTACGTTGTCCTCGACCGGCTTTTGTTCCAACACGCTCGTGTCCGCGAGAGCGATTTCGACAGGCTCCTCGCGCGGGTCGGCCAGGTAGAGTTCGGGGTGGAGAACCTGCGCGGACGACGACGGCGGATGGTGGAACGCCTCCTCCAGCGCCTTCCAACCGCCTTGCGCGTACAGCGTGGTGCAAAATTCCTGCCCGCGCAGATACGGAAACAGGAGCGTCTCACGCAAAAAGCGGGGTGCCCCGGCAAGCTGGCGCACGTCAGTCGTCAGGGCGCTGCCGACCGCCTCGCGCAACGCGGCGGCGGAAAGGTCGCCGGCCATGTAGCGGTTCATCACAAGGGTGGCATCGCCCTCCACCAACGCGGTCGCGGCGAGGACGCGGTCGTCGTTCCCCTTCGCCTCGATGGGCAGGCGCGAGAGGTCGAAGTGCTGGTCTTCGAGGGCATGCGTCAACTCGTGCGCCATGACGACGCGGTTGGTCGAGGCGGACAGCGGTTGGCCAGTGAAGGTAAACAATCCTTTTTCGTGCTGGTCGTAAAACGCGCCGATCTGCTCGCCGAGCAGGGCGAGGTACGTTTTCTTCAGGTCGGTGCCGGCCGGGAGCACGCCAAGAGCGGCGAGCGCGGTGCCGGCGCTGTCGAATTCCTGGTCGGGGACCTGTTGCGCGAGTTTCTGGTGGAGGATGGCCGGCAGTTCCGAACGCGGAATCTCGTGGTAATCCACGGGACGGAGAAATTTTAACCCGCGCAGGCGTTCAACGTCGCGCTCGATTTCCTGTCGCCGGGTGCGGTTGGCGGCGAGGTCGTCGGCCTCCTGACGCGCTTTCACGACGGCGCGCAGACGCTCGGCCTCCGTTTCAAGTAGCGCCATCCGGCGGCGCGCGAAATCCAGGTCGGAGCGCAGCCTCTTATTCTCGTCTTCGAGCGGGACCACCGTTTGCGCGACAGCGCGGAGGCTGCCGACCGGGGTGGCGATCAACGCTGCGATGGCAATCAGAAGAACGATTCGGGCGGAGCGCATGCGCACCCTCGATTTTAGCATCTCTTGAATGGCGCGCGAGCGTTTGCAATCGCGCCCCGCGACGCCACCGTCCCGGCATGATCTGGCAACTGGCGCACGGACGTTCGCTCGACCTCTCCTCGGTGGCCGTCGTGATGGGCATCGTCAACGTCACGCCGGATTCGTTCACCGACGGCGGCAGCTTCCTGGACCCGGAACACGCCGCCGAACACGCCGACCGGATGCTCGACGAAGGCGCGACGATCATCGACGTGGGCGGCGAATCGACCCGGCCCGGCGCGGCCCCGGTCCCGGCCGACGAGGAACTCCGCCGCGTCGTGCCGGCGGTCGAGGCGATCCTCGCACGGCGGCCGGAATGCCTGATTTCGGTGGACACTTCCAAGGCCGCCGTCGCGCGCGCGGCCCTCGGACGCGGAGCGGTCGTCGTCAACGATGTGACCGCCCTGCGCGCAGACCCCGCGATGGCTGAAACGGTCGCGGAACTCGGCGCGGGCGTGGTCCTCATGCACATGCAGGGCGAACCGCGCACGATGCAGACGGACCCGGTTTACCGCGATGTCGTGGCCGAAGTGCGCGAGTTTTTCGATGAACGGCTGGCTGCGACCCGCGTTGCCGGCATCTCAGACCGTTGCGTGGCGTTCGACCCCGGGATCGGGTTCGGCAAGACGGTCGCGCACAATCTCGCGTTGCTGCGCGGTTTTCCTGCCCTGGAAAGTGCCGGGCGTCCGCTGGTGCTCGGCGTGTCGCGCAAGTCATTCCTCGCCAGGATTTCCGGGGCCGAAACACTCGCGGAACGGCTCGGGCCGACGGTGGCGATGACCGGGTTTTTACGCGAGCGTGGCGCGCGGGTGTTGCGCGTCCACGAGGTTCGGCCGAATTTCCTGGCGTTGCGACCCGTCGAAGCCCTCCTCGACGCGTGAGGTCCAGCCGTCTTCCCTCCCGAGAACACGCGCCATGTGGCAGTCCTTCCTCCAATTCCTCCAGCAGCAGTGGATCGTGCTCGCGCGCTGGAATTCCGTGGTCGAGATCGCGCTGGGCGCGGCGGGCATCTATTATACGTACGTTTATTTCCGCGGGACACGCGCCGCGCGGGTGCTCACCGGCCTCGCGTTGTTCCTCGTTTCGCTGACGGTGCTCAGCGAGGCGCTGAACCTCGTCGTCATCCGCTGGTTGATCGGGCACTACTCGATCTTTTTAGCCGTGACGCTCGTGGTGATTTTCCAGCCCGAGTTGCGCCGGGTCTTCGCCGAACTGGGCAGCCGC
>CALMVM010000596.1:24829-25108 GCA_937873255.1 uncultured Verrucomicrobiota bacterium
GTGATTGCGTCTTCGAGCTGGCCGGCCGGCATTGCGGGGCGCTCATCGCGTTGGAACGCGACATCGGCCTGCGCACCTACGCGGAAACCGGCGTCGAACTCGACGCGTCGTTCTCCACCGAACTGCTCCTGACGATCTTCCATCCCAAGACGGCGCTGCACGACGGCGGCGTGATCCTGCGCGACAGCCGGGTCGTGGCCGCCGCTTGCATCTTCCCAGTCAGCCAGCGCGAGAGCCTGGACCGCTCGTTCGGTCTGCGGCACCGCGCCGGGTTGGGGT
>CALMVM010000597.1 GCA_937873255.1 uncultured Verrucomicrobiota bacterium
TTTTAGCAGAGCGAAGGGCCGTTTTCTTACGCCCCTGCCGGGGCTGTGACGTTTTGGATGAGCTTTCCCACGGCTCACGCCATGGGCTAAACTCTTACGCTCCTGCCGGGGCTGCGGAGGGCTCACGCGCGATTAAACAATACCGTTGGGCACACCAATTTTAAGTTTGCTGAAGCGGGCGGACGCCGTTGCACGCCGCTCGTAACGGGCCCGGTTACTTCGAGATGTATTGACCCGTGCTGAGCACATAGAAATACCTCGGCGCGCTGGTGTAGTGTCCCGCGTTGTTCTTGTCCGGGAAATAATACACGAACGAATTCACGCTGAAGTCGTATAGGAATGGAAATGGCAGACCCGGCGACGTATAGAAATAACCGTTGCTCTTGAGGTCGTAGAAAAACACCCCGCTCGCGCCGTCCGTGGCGTCGAAGACGTATTCATACCCGAGGTCGAGGTGATAGATGAAACTCGGATCGCTTAAAAACGCATAGTACCCGAATGGGTTGCCGCTCGGAAACGTCAGAGAGTTGATCCCGCTGCCCACCGATTGCGATCCGGCGAAAAACGCCAGGTGGTCGGCGGAAACGATCCGGCGGATCACGCCGTCCTGCTTGTTGAGGAAATACACGTTGTTCTGCGCGTCCGTGCCGAAGCGCAGGTCGGCGCGGGTCGCCGAGGCGTTCACCTTTTTGATGAGGTTGAGGAAGGTCGTCTCCGCGCCGTTGGAACGCAGGCGCAACTCCGTGATGCCGCTGGACCCGCCGGTGGGCAGGTTATTGGCGTCGAGCGTGTAGGGCACGCCGTTGACGAAGTCGCTGAAGATCAGCCGGCCGTTGAGCGCGGGGATGCGCGCCTGGCGATACACCGGGCCGGTCGTGACGGCGTTGCCCGCGCTGCCGTAGTGCGCGTATTCGGCGATGGGATAGGTGAAGCCGGTGGTCGCGGCGTCGCCGCGGACGTTCGCGCCGTCGGTGCCGTTGCTGTTGTAGACGTAGCTGCCCTCGCGCTGGTTCCAGCCGTAGTTCGCGCCGGCCTGGCCGATGTCGATTTCCTCGACGAGGTTTTGCCCGATGTCGGCGACGAACATCCGCCCGTTGGCGCTGTCCCAGGTGAACCGCTGCGGGTTGCGGAACCCGGCGGCGTATTTCTCCGGCAAGAACGCCGTGTTGCCCGTGTAATATGGATTGTCCGACGGGATGCTGTATTGCCCGTTGGCACTCGGATGCGCGGTGCCCGTCGTGGGCAAAAGAGGGTTGATGCGCAGGATCGCGCCGTAGGCCTTGTTGAGCGATTGTGCGAGGTTGTACGGGTCGCCGCCGCCGCCGCTGTCGCCGGTGCCGAAATACAGGTTGCCCCGGTCGGACGCGGCAGCGGTCGGGTTGAACGACAGGTACCCGGCGTTGTGGTTGCTGTTGGGCCGGGCGATGCGGAACACCTCGCGGTACGGGTGGGCGCTGTCGGCAGGGACGAACGTGCCGGCCGATGGATTCAAGGCGGTCCATTCGAGGAGCACCTCGTCGTGGTCGCGCCCGGCCCCGCTGACGCCCGGTACGAACGTCGCCGTCGCGGTCGTGTCCGACTGGCTGGCCATCGTGTAGAACTTGCCGTAGCCGGCCGTCCCGGCGTTGTTGAAGTCCGGGTGGAACGCGAAGCTCTGGAACCCACGCTCCCCGGTGTCTTGCAACAGCGGCACGTAGCCAGCGAGCGAAAGGTATTGGGTCACGGTCGCGCCGTCCGCGCTGACGACGTACAGGAAGCCACGCTGGTCGTTGACGAAGACCCGGCCGTCGGGCGCGGGCCGCAGGACGTTGGCGCGGGCGTAGGTGCCGCCGCTGTTGGGCAGCCGGGCGAAGGTTTCCAAATCGACGATGATGTTGCCCTTGGCGATGGCTTGGGCGTGCAGCGATGAGGCAGTCGCACAGGCGAGCAGTGCCCCGAGAGCGAGGCGGGAGGGGAGCGGGAGTTTCATGACGGGAAGGGGACGATGACAATAGAATTACGTGCGCGGTACAGGTAGCGGGGGCAATGCCCGACAAAATCCGGCAAACACCCCATCCGCCTCGGAAGGACGACGGTTTCGAGGGTGTAGCGGAATCCTTGCGCGGGTTCGTTGCAAAGCGGCGTCGAGTGCCGTTTAGTGAGCCTCGACCGTGCCACGCAACGCCCCATGAGTTGGTTTCATTTCGATCCGGCCAGTTTTTCGCTGTCGTTTTTGAGCGTGCTGTTCGAGAGCGTGCCGTTTTTGCTGCTGGGCGCGCTGATCTCGGGGTTGATCGAGGTGTTCGTGCCCGCGCGCTGGATGACCCAGCTCCTGCCGCGCCGCGCGGGGGTGGCGGTGGCGGTCAGCGGACTGCTGGGCGTGGTGTTCCCGATGTGCGAGTGCGGGGTGGTGCCCGTCATCCGGCGGCTGATGAAAAAGGGCCTGCCCGTTTCCTGCGCCGTGACGTACCTGCTCGCCTCGCCAGTGGTCAATCCCATCGTGGCGGTGAGCACGTTCGCGGCGTTTCGCGGCGGCACGCCCGGACCGTGGATCGTGACCGTCTACCGGCTGATTTTTTCCTACGGCATCGCGGTGCTCGTGGGCCTGGTGGTCACGCGCCTGAAGGTGGAGCAATTCATCGCCCCGCGCGTCCTGGAAACCTTGCCCGGCCGCAGCACGCGGCGCACGGCCGGTTTCCGCGTGGGCAGCCTTGCGGGAACGCCCGTGCCGGCGCTGGCGGCGGCCCCGTTCAGCGGGGAGGCGACGGAGAGCGGCAGCGGCGGCGCGGATGCCCTCGCGGCGCTCGACGTGTTGGAGGAAGGGCTGTCTCCCTCGCTGGGCAAACGCCTCGTGGCGGCGCTCCAGCGCGGCACGAACGATTTCCTGGACGTGGCCGTCTTCGTGGTCATCGGCGCGGCGCTGGCAAGCGTGTTCAACACCGCCGTCGATCAGGCGAAAATCATCGCCCCGCTGGCGACCAACCCTTGGGCGGGCGTGCCGGCGCTGATGCTCCTGGCATTCGTCGTGGCGGTGTGCAGCACGTCGGACGCGTTCATCGCGGCGACGTTCACGGGGTTTTCGTTCCCGGCGCGGCTGGCGTTCCTCGTGTTCGGGCCGGTGTTCGACCTGAAACTGGTGTTCCTGTACTCGCTGGTGTTCCGGCGGCGGTTCGTGCTGGCGCTGGGGCTTGGACTTTTCGTGCTGATCGCGCTAGTTTGCATCCGGCTGTCGTCGGTCTGATTTCTTTTATGAAAACGCTTTCCCGTGGCCTCTCCCTGATCACGCTCATCGCCTGGGGCTCGCTGTTGCTCTATTTCTATTTCAGCGGGCGGCTGGCGGATTACCTGATCCCCGCGTACCGGCCGCTGGTGGCGGTTTCGGGGTTCGTGATGCTCGGCATCGCCGCCGTGCTCGCGTGGGGGATGCGCCCGGGCGCGACCGCCGCCGCCGCTGGCCTCGTGCTGGAAGATCGCGGCGACGAACTCGCCTCGCCGGGCCGCGTGAAAACGATGCAGGCGCTCGCCTTCGCGCTGCTCGTGCTACCGGTGTGGGCGGCGGCAGGAGTGTCCAAGGATCAGTTCAACGCCAGCGCGATGCTCAATCGCGGGATCGTCACCGATTCCACGAAGCTGCCCGGCAAAACGTCGCTCACGCCCGCCACGCTCGCCAACGCCAACGCCAACACCCCGTCCGCCGCCGCGATGCCCGAGCCGCCACTGCCCGGCGACACGCCCGCGGCCAACAACCCGCCGTCCGCCCCCAACAACGCCGACGCCATCCAGTATCTCCAGAAG
>CALMVM010000598.1:0-391 GCA_937873255.1 uncultured Verrucomicrobiota bacterium
GGAGTTGATCGACATCGTGC
This sequence comes from uncultured Verrucomicrobiota bacterium, assembly GCA_937873255.1. Lineage (GTDB taxonomy): Bacteria > Verrucomicrobiota > Verrucomicrobiia > Chthoniobacterales > SZAS-18 > CAHJWO01. The sequence continues at coordinate 21 of CALMVM010000598.1, forward strand.
GCTGTCCCATCGCGGAGGATGGCGTCAACGAGGCGCTCGCCCGTTTCCGCGCCCGGCCGGCCAACCGGCACCGGGAGGGAAATTACACCCTGCGCGCCGGGGGAGCGGACGGCGAGGGTTTCCGGCAGACCAACGACGGCGCGGCGGCCGAACTGCTCTCGCTCGTCGCCGGAGCCCTGCCGGGTGAAGCGACCCACCTGCTCGACGCGTATTGCGGGGCCGGTTTTTTCGCCAAACACCTGCGGGATCGTTTCGAGAGCATCGTCGGCGTGGAATGGGACCGCCGCGCGGTGGAGGCCGCCCGGCGCGACGCCGCCGCGCACGAGGAATATCGTTGCGGCGACGTGGCGGCGCTGCTGCCGGGCGAACTG
>CALMVM010000598.1:401-1423 GCA_937873255.1 uncultured Verrucomicrobiota bacterium
TGTCCCGGCTGCCCGCGACGGGCGGCGTGCTGATCGTCGATCCGCCTGCGGAGGGTCTGGCGGAATCGGTCCGCGCGGCGGTGGCGGCGTCCCCGTCGGCGGCGATGATCTACGTTTCGTGCAACCCGGCCACGCTGGCGCGCGACCTGGCGGCGTGGCGGGAAGTGTACGCCATCGAGTCGGTCACGCCGCTGGACATGTTCCCGCAGACGGCCGAGATCGAGGTCGTGGCACGACTAAAAAAACGTTCGTAGCCCGTGGCGAACGCAAAATCAAAAGCCGCGCCTGCCGCGACGCCGCGTGTCGGCGGCTGGAAACGACGCTGGGGACAGCGGCTCGTCCTCGCGCTGCTGGTCCTGCTGGTGCTGCCCATTGTGGAGGTGGGGTGCGTGCGCTTCGTCAATCCGCCCGCGACGCCGCTGATGGGGATTCGCTGGTTGCAAGATCGGCTCGGCGGCGAGGCGCACCCCCGGGTGATGTACCGCTGGCTGCCATGGCTCGAACTGCCGACCACGTTCCTGAAATCGGCGTGGGTCTCCGAGGACCAACGGTTTTTCCTGCACCACGGCTTCGACTGGAAGGAGATGCGCGCCGCCATCGAAAAGGCCAAGCGCACCGGCGGCGACCCCCGGGGCAGCTCGACGATCACGATGCAATGCGCCCGCTCGACGTTCCTGTGGCAGGGGCATTCGTACGTGCGCAAGGCGCTGGAAGCATACTACACGCTCTGGATGGAACTCCTCCTCCCCAAACGCCGGGTCTTCGAGTTGTACGCCAACGTCGTGGAGATGGGCCCGGGCGTCTACGGGGTCGAGGCGGCGAGCCAGTACCATTATCATAAGGCGTCGAAGGCTCTGGACGCCGATGAGGCCGCCTTGCTCGCCGCGCTGCTGCCCGCCCCGCGCAAGTGGAACCCCCGCGCGCCGTCCCCGCGCCTGCGCGCCCGGCAGGAACGCATCCTGCGCGAGTCTCCGTTGTTACGCTGGCCGGAGCCGTGAAGCGGTTTGCGGTCGGGGGAGATC
>CALMVM010000598.1:1433-3747 GCA_937873255.1 uncultured Verrucomicrobiota bacterium
GTCCGGCACACGTTGCGGTCGGCCTGCGCGGTCGCGGCAGTGGGGATCATCGGTTTTCCGACATCATGAAACCACTGCTTCGACGCGAAAATCCCGCCCGTTTCCTCGCCTGCCTGTCCGTCGCCACCGTGCTCTGTCTCGTCGGCACCGCCCATGGCGATTACGAATCGGACGGGAACGGCTACGGCAAGGCCGAAAGAAAAGGCGGGGTGCGAGTGGTCACACTCGCCGACGCCGGCAAGACGATCCACCTGCGCGTCGGCGGTTACTTCGATGTCCATCTGCCGGACAGCGAACCGGAAGTCTCGTGGGGGTCCGACGCCGAGGAGAACTTCCGCGTCGAGGACGGCAAACCGCTCCACATCTGGACGTTGCCGCAGAAGCGGGGCGACCGGGGAGCGACGGGAGCAAAAGACGGGATGGATGTCTTCATGTACCGGGCGGCAAAGGCCGGCAAACAGAATCTCACGTTCTCCTATGCCGCCGAGGGCAAGAAGGATCGGAAAGCCACGTTCCATTTCGTGATCGACCGGAAGTGACCGGTGGGCAGGGGATCAAACGATGAGTTCGCCCGCCTGCGCGGGATTCGCGGGGTCGAGCGGGACGCCGGAGACCAGGTGGAAGTGCAAATGCGGGGTGGTCTGGTAGGAACCGCCGTTGGTGATGATTTTGTAGCCGGTGTCCGCGAGGCCGCGTTCCTCGATGATGCCGGCCATGACCTGAAACAGTTCGCCGAAAAGGGCGTCATCCCGCACGTCGATCAACCGGCAGATGTGTTGCTTGGGAATGACCACGATGTGCGTTTGCCAAGTCGGACGGGTGTGCTCGAACGCCAGCACGTTCGCACTCTCGGCAACCACCCGGATCGCAACACGCCCGCTCAACACGGAGTCGCAATAGAAATCGTCGTTCATGCAAGGGGAAAAACGTCGACCGGCCCCCTCCAGGCCCGGCGGTCGTGACATCATGGAGCGATTCGCCGTGGCGCGCGAACAAACAGCGGTTCGTTTTTCGCGGTCATATTATTTCTGTGCTCCCGCGCGAAAAACTCTGCGCACGGGTGCCGTCACGGTCCACCCGTTGGTGTCGGGATGGTGATAGGATTCACCCGGCGGATTGTCGGCTACGACGTAGAGGACCAAATCCTACGCGCCGTCGTGCTGGACGCCTGAGTCCTCCCGGCTCAGCGAATGCGGCGCACGGTGGAGTAGGGCATGGTCAGGCGGCATTCACTTCATTGGGTTTGCGGCGACCCAACGTGCCGGTAGATGTTGATGAGCACACCCGAGGACAAAGCCTTCGTGCTGACAAGAGCGAACCCGCGCGGGTCAGCGGCGCTGTCCGAAAAGCAGCGTTTGCCCCGGCCCAGCAGGACCGGGTAAACGATCAGCGCAACCTCGTCGACCAGGCCCTGGTCGAGCAGCACGGCCGTCAGCGACGCGCTTCCCCAGACGACCAGGTCGGGACCGTCCTCTAACTTGAGGCGGCGAATTCCCTCCAAGGCGTCCGCGCCCAGGTCTCCAACCGGGCCCCATTCGAGGCTCTCCGGCCGGTGGGTGGCGACGTACTTGGTCCCGGCGTTCAGACTATCCGCGAACGGACCGCCTTTGATCTTCGGCCAGTGGCGGCTCCAGAGATCATAGGTGCGGCGGCCAAGCAGCAGATCGAAGTCCTGGCCCTGCGCCTCGGCGATGGCCTCCGCCCCGCCCGGGCTCCGGTACGGGGCAATCCACCCACCGTGTGAGTATTGGCTGTCTTCGTCCGGTCCGCCGGGCTGGATCACGCCGTCCAGCGAGATGTGTTCGATGATCCTGATTTTTCTCATTCGTATCTACTCTTCTCGGATGTTTTGCCTGCCGTCCCGGCGATGCGCGTGAAGGCAGGGTAATGCAGCCAAACTCAGCGACGGGAGTGCGTGGTCAGGTCCACGTCGAGCTGAGATACGCCCGACGGCAAAGATACCAGGCCAACCAGCCGAAGCCAACCGTCGCGAACAAAAAGCCGAGGACGAGAACGATCTCGCCACTACGAAACATCGTCCACCACAGAACGTACACCTCTTCGTGGGTCGCAGGGTCGATGGCCATCTGCGTGCTGGTAAAAAATATGGTCAGGATCGCAGCGTAAAGGCTGACCAACGCCGATCCGAGCGCTCCGAGCAAGTAGGTGGCTTCCATGGAGGTTCCTTTGACCGAAAACGGGTGGGTTTAACGATCTCAAGCTCAGCGACAGAGGCTGGCGAGGACGGACTCAACCACGAAAAAGACCCCGACGCCAGCCGCTGTTCGCTGGAGCGGGTGGTTAGGCGGCGCGA
>CALMVM010000599.1:0-1626 GCA_937873255.1 uncultured Verrucomicrobiota bacterium
GCTCTCCGAGCCGTCCGTCGATTGCTTGGATGATCGTTGTGCGCACGCCGCGCCTTCGCCGGAAAATCCACGGACGGCTCGGAGAGCCATCCCTACCTGTAATTGGACGCCGCTGGCGCGGCGGGAGAAGCACACTTCCTGTCTTCCGGCTTGTCCACGCGTCGGCGGGGCGGTACCATCGCCGACCCATGATCCCCCTCCCCTTCTCGAAACGCTGGCATTTGCTGTCGGCCTTGGTTGCCTTGTGTTGCGGCTTCGGGTTCATCCCGCGCGCCGCCGCCATCGTCACGTTCGACTTCCAGTACGCCGACGCCGCCGGCACCGGGTTCAACGATCCCAACCACCCCGAATACAAGACCGCGCTCGTCAGCGCCGGCCAGGTGATGGGCAGTTATTTCGCGCACACCGCGACGATCACCATGACCGTCACGAGCAGCAACAACCCGAACAGCGCCACGCTCGCCACGGCCGGCAGCGCGCTCATCAGCACCAACGGCAGCGCCGGGTTTTTCCGCACGGTGGTGCAGGCCAAGGTCATCAGCAACGGAGCCACCGACCTCAACGGCTCCGACCCCGACGGGCAGGTCAACGTCAACCTCGGCGGGCGGTTCCAGTTCGACCCCAACGCCACCGTCGGGGCCAACCAGGTTGACTTCCGCGCGACGATCATCCACGAGTTGACGCACGCCTTCGGGTTCATCTCCTACCTCGCGCAAAATCCCACGACCCAGCCGACGCTGTATTCGACGTTCGATTCGTTCCTCGCCGATTCCGGCGGCAACCCACTGATCAACCCGAACACGTACGCCTTCAACCCGAACGAGACGTTCACGCTGACCGGCGGCAACAACACGTTGATGACCTCGCCGAGCACCTCGGGCTTGTACTTCAATGGGTCGAACGCCCGCGCCGGTTTCAGCGGCAAGCCCGTGCCAATCTTTTCGCCCAACCCATACCAGTCGGGCAGCAGCGGCAGCCACACCGACGACAATACGCAGGGCACCCATGGCGAACTCATGAACGCGGCGGCCGAAACGTCGGCCATGACCGGCGTGACGATGACGCGGGTCTACAGCGCGCCCGAGGCGGGCATCATGAAGGACCTCGACTACACGCTGGCGTCCTCGCACGCGTCGTTCTTCACGGGCGAGATCGCGCTGCAAGGCGGCGTGTATTACCTGTCGTTCGCCAACGGGAAAATCTTCGGCTACTACAACTACAACGCGACCGATCCGAGGTTCGTGTATCACTACGACCTGGGGTTTGAATATTGGTTCGAGGCCAACGACGGCGCGAACGGCATTTACTTCTACGATTTCAAGAGCGGGCATTTCTTCTACACCAGCCCGACGTTTTCGTTCCCGTACCTGTACGACTTCACGCTGAAGGCGTTTCTTTATTACTACCCGGACCCGACCAACCCACAAAGGTACAACACGAACGGCGTCCGGTATTTTTACAACTTCTCGACCGGCCAGAACATCACGCAGTAGCGCGATCACGGCATTTATCGACTGCGCGCCGACCTTCCGGAGCCCCGGCAGGGGCGTAAGAGTTCAGCCCACGGCGTGAGCCGTGGGAAAAGGTCGTTCATCCGGACATAGCCCCGGCAGGGGCGTAAGAAAG
>CALMVM010000599.1:1636-4426 GCA_937873255.1 uncultured Verrucomicrobiota bacterium
CCTTTCTTACGCCCCTGCCGGGGCTATGGCGTTCTCGGATAAGCCTTCCCACGGCTTGCGCCGTGGGCTAAACTATTACGCCCCTGCCGGGGCTGCGGAGGGTCGGCGTGCATGTGAAAGGCGCTGCAATGATAGTTTGGGCGTTCAGGAAATGAACAACCGCGCGAACGCCCGTTCGTGGCGCGCGGCGGCGATTTCCAGCGCGGGGTCGCACCAGCCGGCTTCCTCGCGCGGGACGGTCAACGCGTGCGCGACGGTCGGCGCGGCGAGCGCGAGAACTTCGCCGAGCACCCCCTGGCAGCCTTCCTGCCCGATGCGGATAAGCTTGAGCGCCGCGCTGCAATATCCCGACAGGCTGCCGTAGAAATACGCGGTCATCGCCGCTCCGGTCGGCGCGCCCTGCCGGTGCGCCTGCAAGCCGTACACAATCGCCGCGTGCCCCCCGGCCTCGCCGCGCGCAATCGCCGCCGCGAACGCCTCCGCCACGCCCGTCGGCGACGGCGTGCGCGTGAGCATGCGCAGGCGTTGCGCGCCGACCTGCACACTGGCATCGCGGGTTTCGCGCGGGAGTTTGCCCGCGCCGTATTCACGGTCCAGCGTCATCAACGCGACGAGGTCGCCGTCGCGCGCCGCCGCCACGGCAAACCCGAGATAGGGTAACTCGTACGCGCCCAGCATCGGCACGACGCGTCCGCGCAAAAATTCCGCCAGCGAACGCGCATCTTTCACGACCCCGAGCGCGACAAGTGTTTCCAACCCACCCGAATGCGCGTACGCACCCGTCGGAAACAGCGAGTCGGCGGTCTGCAACAACGAGGCGAGCCAGGGCAGAAAGGATGAAGGATGAAGGATGAAGGATGAAGGCGGACAATCAGAAGATGGGACAATACCGCCTTGGCTTTTTTCCGCTTTCCCTCTGCCTTCATCCTTCATCCTTTCTGCTAGTGATGATGTCCGCCCGCGTGCAGCGGCTGGAAGATTCCCTCCGTTTCCTCGAAGGCGATGTCCTCGCGTTCGAGCATCTGACGCACGGCCGGGTCGGCTTCCACGAAGATGCCGCCGTCGCGCACCTGCGCGGGGAAATGCAGATTGCCGATCATCCAACCCAGCCGCGCCGCCGTCGTCGGATCACTGACCGTCACGCGAAGGAGTGGCTCCGCGCGCTGTTCGATGACGTAGCGAGTCCGCCCGTTCTGGAACACCGCCGCCCCGTGCCGCAACGGCCGCGCCAGATCGAAGCCGAATTCCGTCCCGTCCTCCGCCTGCGCGCGCCAACGCGTCTTGGCCAGCGTGCGCCGGTCCGCGCGCACCGCCACCGACGGCAGCGCGTGTTCAAGGCTTTCTCCACCGACGCTCGCATGGTGGTGCGCGTGGTGATCGTGAGAATGCGGATGGCCGTGGTGGCCGCCGTCGTTGAGTTCGCGGTAGATGATTTCCATGGACGCCGGCCGGAATACGGAGTTGCGGTCGGACCCGGTTTCGAGGTACAACCGCATGCGTATCCGCGCGCGACCCCTCGCGCGGATGTGTCCCGTCCCAACCCATCTTTATTCGATCCGACGTTTTTTTGCACCCATGAAAATCCGATCCTTTTTCACCGCCGGCTTGTCGTTTGCGCTGCTGTGTCTGCTGGCGGGCTGCGAGACCCGCTCGATCTCGGATTCCGGCTACCGCGGCGGCAACTCGTGGGGCGGGGGATATTCGAGTTCCCGCTACCGAGGCGAACTGCTGGAAGCCGACGTGGTCGGCGCATCGACGAAGGGCGGTGCCATCACCGAGGACGACATCAAGAAGGCCTTGCACAAAGGAGGGTCGGTCCACGCCTCGCCCGGGACCGGGTTGGTCGTCGTGCAGTCCGGCGCGCAGACCCCGGACGCGGACATGATCCGTTCGCTCGGCACGCACTACCGCGTGCAACCCTTCTCCGGGTTGCCCCCGGGCGACGCCGAACGCGCGAACTACTCGAAGAGCCTGCGCCTCGCCGCCGCGCAGGGCGGTTATCAACACATCCTCTGCTATTGGGGCACGCTGGAATCCGCGCGCGAGGATCAGGTGACCAAGACGGTTTCGTGGGTGCCGATTGCGGGCAGTTTCGTGCCCGACGAATCCCAGCGCATGCGGATCAATCTCCACGCGGTGCTCATCGACGTGGAGTCGGGCCGGTGGTCGGCGTACACGGGCAAGAGCAGCGAGAATACGGCGCTCAGCGCGCGGGTCGTGCGCGAATCGAGCGACCAGAAACAGGTCGCCCAACTCAAGGCATCGGCGTACGCGAGCTTGGCGGACGAGTTGGTGGGGCGGTCGGGGTAGAAAATGACGAATGACCGGAAGGAGAAGAGCCGAGTCCACCGTATCCTCCGTGCTTTTCTTTTTGCCCTTCGTCATTCGTCATTCCAGCCTGCCGTCGCGCAGGCGGATGCGGCGTCCGGCGGCGGCGGCGACTTCCGCGCTGTGGGTGACGATCACCAACGTCGTCAACTCGCCCGCCGCGATGTCGCGGAACACTTCCAACACCCGCGCCGCGCCGGCCGAATCCAGGTTGCCCGTGGGTTCGTCGGCGAGCAGCAGACGGGGTTTGTGGATGAGCGCGCGCGCGATGGCCGTGCGCTGGAGTTCGCCGCCGCTGAGTTGGTGGACGTAATGGCCCGCGCGCGGCGTCATGCCGACGCGGTCGAGCAGCGCCATCGCGTCCGGGCGGATCGATCCCGGCGACTGGCCCGCGAGCATCAGGGGCAGGCAGACGTTTTCCAGAACGCTCATCGTCGGCAGCAGGTTGAACGACTGGAACAC
>CALMVM010000599.1:4436-4715 GCA_937873255.1 uncultured Verrucomicrobiota bacterium
GCGATGCAGGGGTAAGTCGCCGACAAAAATCTCGCCCTCGCTCGGCGTGTCCAATCCGCCGAGGAGATGCATGAGCGTGCTCTTGCCGCAGCCGCTCGGGCCCGTGATGGCGACGAACTCCTTGTCGGCGATTTCCAGGGTGATCCCGTCGAGCGCGCGCACGCGGCCCTCGGGCGGACCGTAGTAACGGTGGACGTTGAGCAGGCGGATGGCGGCGGACATGGGACGGAAAGGATGAAGGATGAAGGATGAAGGATGAATGACGAAAAGGCGTAAGGC
>CALMVM010000600.1:0-956 GCA_937873255.1 uncultured Verrucomicrobiota bacterium
CTGTACGAGGGCGAACGGCGTTTCCTCTTCGCGGAAAACGAGCTGGGCCGGGTGATGTTCGAGAGCGGGCCGATTGTCGGGTCGGCCTTTCTTTTGCTGCGGTTGTGCATCGTGGTTTTCCTGTTTTCCCAGGCGCTGCGAACCCTGCGGCGGGATCGTCATCCGCTGGCCCTGTTGTTGATGGCGGCGTGCGGCTCGGAAGCCCTGCTCGGACCGTTCGGCCAGGCGACCACGCTTGGCTTCGTGACGATTACCTGCGGCCTGTGTCTGGCCGCGAACCGCGCGGGCGCTTCCGAGACGGCGGAACCCGTTCCGAAACGCGCGAACCCCCTGCCGCCGCTGCCTCCCCCGGTGCGTTCGTCGGCGTTGCCCGGAGGCGGGGCATCGCCCACGTCGGCATTGTCCGCGCGCCCCGTTGCGTCTGTCGCCGAAGCACCTGCCCCGGCGGCGGGTCGGACCTCGCGCGGGCGTTCTCTCTACGCCGAACAAATGCACCGCGAGGCGGAGGAAAAAATCAGAAGTCAGGAGTTGGAGGCCAAGAGTCTGAAAGAGGAAACCGATCCTCCCGCGTAACTTCTCCTTTCTGGACTTCTGCCTTCTGCCTTCATGCCTTTTCCCGTGTTGCTCGTCGGTAACTACCCGGCCGATGGCCAGGAAAGCATGTTGCGCTTCGCCCGCATGCTCCTCGACGGCCTGCGTTCGCGCGGCCGCACAGTCGAACTCCTCTCGCCCTCCGCGCATCTCGGTGGGCGCGGCGAAAGGCCGGCTCACACGGGCGTGGGCAAGTGGCTGGCGTACCTGGACAAATATGGGTTGTTCCCCCCGGCGTTGCGCCGCCGCGTGCGTTCGTTGCCGAAGGGGGGCGTGGTCCACATTTGCGATCATTCCAACGCCATGTACGCGCCCGCCGCCGCGTCGGCCGGACACCGCGTGGTCGTCACCTGCCACGACATGGG
>CALMVM010000600.1:966-14546 GCA_937873255.1 uncultured Verrucomicrobiota bacterium
ATTGGATTCGCCGTTCGCTCGGGCGCGCGGACGTGGTGCCGTGCGATTCCACGGCGACGCGCGAGGACGTGGAACGGCTCGTGCGCCGGCCGGACGGTTCGGCGGTCGATGCGCGGAAAGTGTTCATCGGCCAGAACGTCCCATACCGTCCCATCGACCCCGCGCAGGCCGACGCGAGGCTCGCGGGGTTGCCCGGGATCGGGTCGGATGAGCCGTTCGTGCTCAACGTCGGCTCCAGCCTGCGGCGAAAGAACCGCGACGCCGTCCTGCGCATCTTCGCGCGGATCAAGGACCGCTGGCCCGCCGGAAAACTCGTTTTCGCCGGTGAAGCGCTGCCGGCCGAACTGCGCGAACTCTCCGTGAGCCGCGGTGCCGCCGCGCGCGTGGTCGAGGTCGTCAAGCCCGACGACGCCGTGCTCGAAGCCCTCTACAACCGCGCGCGTGCGCTGTTGTTTCCCTCGCGCTTCGAGGGATTCGGCTGGCCGGTGATCGAAGCGCAGGCGTGCGGGTGCCCGGTGTTGTGCAGTGACGCGGGTTCTCTCGGAGAGGTCGCGGGCGACGGGGCGTTCGTGCGGCCGGCGGTGGACGAGGAGGCGTTCGCGGAGGGACTCGCGCGCGTCGTGGCGGACGACGCGGCCCGCGCGCGCTGGGCGGAGGTCGGTTTCTGCAACGCCGCGCGCTTCACCGCCGACGCGATGCTCGACCAATACGAGCGGCTCTACGATGAATTGGGGGCGTTGCCGCCGCGATGAAAAAACTCTTCCTGCTCCTGTCGATTTTCCTGCCGTGGATGCTGCGGCGCGCGGTGCTCTGCCGCTTGTGTGGATTCGACATCCATCCGACCGCGCGCATCGGGCTTTCGTGGGTGTTGCCGGGCCGCCTGAAGATGGAAGCGCACTCGCGCATCGGGCATCTGACCGTGTGCAAGAATCTCGGGTTCGTCCATCTCGGCGAACACAGCAGCGTCGGCAATCTTTGCTGGATCACGGGGTTCCCGCCGGGGCCGTCGAGGCATTTCGCGCACCAACCCGAACGACGTCCCGAACTGATCGTCGGCGCGCACTCGGCGATCACGCATCGCCACCTCATCGACTGCACGGCGACGGTGAGCATCGGGCCGTTCACGACGTTCGCCGGCTTCCAGTCGCAAATCCTGACCCACAGCATCGACCTCGCCGCCAGCCGGCAATCGTCCGCGCCGGTGAGCATCGGCGCATATTGCTTCGTCGGAACGAACTGCGTGCTGCTCGGCGGCGCGGCGCTGCCGGATCGCAGCGTGCTCGGCGCGAAGTCGCTGCTCAACAAGGCGTTCACCGAAACCCACCAACTCTACGGCGGCGTCCCCGCGCGCGCGCTCCAGCCGATCCCGGCGGTGGAGACGGCGTACTTTCACCGGACGGAAGGGAGCGTCGTGTGAGAATTTTGCACGTCGCCTCGTCGCTCGACCCGCGCGGGGGTGGGGTGGCCGAGGCCGTCCGGCAGATGGGCGCGGCGCTCGTGCGCGCGGGGCACACGACGGAGGTCGTGACCGTCGATGCGCCCGGCGCGGCGTGGTCCGCAAATCTGCCGTTCCCAGTCCACGCGCTCGGGCCTTCGCGCGGGAGCTACCAATACGCACGCGGGTTGGAGGATTTCCTGCGCGCGCGGCGGGCGGATTTCGATTGCCTCGTCACGCATGGATTGTGGCAACACCACGGATTCGCCGCGTGGCGCGCGTGGCCGAAGGAAACGCGTTTTGCCTTCTCTCACGGGATGCTCGATCCGTGGTTCAAACGGACATACCCCAAAAAGCATCTCAAGAAATGGCTCTACTGGCCGTGGGCCGAATACCGCATCCTGCGTGGTGCGAAAGCGGTGTTTTTCACCTGCGAGGAGGAACGAAGGCTGGCGCGCAAGTCCTTCTGGCTCTACCGCGCGAACGAGGCCGTCAATCCACTCGGCATCGAGGAACCACCCGATGAGGCGGAACGGCAAAAAGAGATTTTTCTGGAGAAGTTTCCCGAATTGCGCGGCCGGCGACTGATCCTATTTCTGGGTCGCCTCGTGGTGAAAAAAGGCGTGGCGGACCTTCTCGTCACGCAGGCGGAATTCTACCGGCGGGGAGGGTGGCCTCAGGATGTGAAACTGGTCATGGCGGGACCGGAAGACGAGGCGAACCCGGAGTTTCTGCGCAAGCTGCGCGGCAGCGCCGACGGGAAGGAAATTCACTGGCCCGGCATGCTTTCGGGCGATTTGAAATGGGGGGCGCTGCATGCGGTGGAAGCATTCATCCTGCCCTCACATCAGGAAAATTTCGGGATCGCCGTCGTCGAGGCGTTGGCCTGCGGCAAACCCGTGTTGATTTCCAACAAGGTTAACATCTGGCGCGAGATCATCGAAGACGACGCGGGACTCGTCGCCGACGATACCCCGGACGGCACGGCGGATTTATTCGCACGCTGGTTCGCGCTTTCCGCCGACGAACGCACCGCGATGGGCCGCCGCGCGCGGGCGTCGTTTGAAAAACGCTACCAGATCGACCGCGCCGCCGCCGCGCTCGTCGAGCAACTGCGCGGCTTAGGCGTCCGCGACGAGATGGTTTCCGCTTCCTGAACTCACCATGCGCATCACCATCGTCCAGGGAGCGTTCCTGCCCGTGCCGCCGCTGCTCGGCGGGGGGGTGGAGAAAATGTGGTTCGGCCTCGCGCCGGAGTTCGCTCGTGCGGGACACGAGGTCACGTACGTTTCGCGCCGTTACGAATCCCTGCCCGACACGGAAATCCGCGACGGCGTGCGCCACGTCCGGGTCGCCGGATTCGACGCGCCGCGCAATAAACTCCTCTACCGCGCGTGCGATTTCCTCTACGCGTGGCGTGCGCGTCGGGCGTTGCCGGCTGCGGACATCGTCATTACGAACACGATCTTCCTGCCCGTGGTGATCCGCGACCCGCGTGTGGGCAAGTTGTGTGTTCATGTCGCGCGTTTTCCGAAGGGCCAGATGCGGCTCTACCGCCACGCCGACCGGTTGCAAACTGTCTCCCGGGCCGTCGAACAGGCCATCGCCGCCGAGTTGCCCGCCGTCGCCGGGAAGATCAAGGTGATTCCACCCTATCTCAGCGCGAACCCGCCGCAACTCTCGTCCGAGGAACTCGACGCCCCGCGCGAACCGTGGGTGCTCTACCTCGGCCGCGTGCATCCCGAGAAGGGGCTCGATCTGTTGATGCGGGCGTTCGGCGATTTCATTGCAAAGACGCCGGAAACCGCGTGGCGGTTGAAGATCATCGGCCCCGTGGCCGCGAAGATGGGCGGGGGCGGTGACGAGTACAAAGGCAAGCTGGATGTGATCAGCGCGCCGTTCCGGGAACGCGTGGATTGGATGGGTTTCGTCACCGACGAGGAACTCAACGCCACCTGCCGACGTTCCTCGGTGTTCGTCTATCCGTCGCTGGCGGAGAAGGGTGAATCCTTCGGACTCGCGCCGTTGGAAGCGATGGCGCAGGGGTGCCCCGCGATTGTATCGGACCTGGCGTGCTTCGGGGATTTCCTGGAGGACGGGCGAACGGGGCTCGTGTTCGACCACCGCGCGGCGGACCCGGCGGGGGCGTTGAGCACGCAACTGCTAGGGTTGGCGCGCGACCCGGAGTTGCACCGGCAACTGGCGCGCGCCGGGTACGCGAAGGCGCGGGAATTTACCCGCGAGCGGATCGCGCGGATGTATCTGGAGGATTTCGAGACGTTGCTGCGGATGCCCTCCAAACCGACCGGTAGGGACCGCTCTCCGAGCGGTCCGTAATTTGGCTTGGATGGTCTTCGTGCACGACGCGCATCGCCGGGAAATCTACGGACCGCTCGGAGAGCGGTCCCTACCAGTCGGTTTGGATGCGCCTGCGGCGCGTGCGTCGTGCGAGGATTATCCGCTGGGCCGAAATCCTTCTTTCTGCTTTGATGTTCCCGTCATGTCCGCCCCGCTCCACACCCACGCGCAGGCCACGCAATTCGCCTCGCCGTGGACGTTTGGCCAGCGCGTGCGCGCGCTCGCCTGGGAATACGTCTGGGCCACGCTCTGCGCGTGGACGCCGAAGCCGGCCAACCCGTGGCGGTTGTTTGTGTTGCGGGCATTTGGCGCGACGCTCCACGGCAAGCCTTTCGTCCACCAGCGTGCGCGCGTGCAGATTCCCTGGAACCTGACGATGCACGACCGCGCCGCGCTCGGCGACGGGGCCAACGCCTATTCGCTCGGGCCGGTCGAGATCGGCGCGCGCGCCACCGTCGCGCAGGAAGCGTATCTCTGCGCGGGCACGCACGATTTTTCCTCCGCCGCGCTGCCTCTCCAGACCGCGCCGGTACGCGTGGGCGAGGGTGCCTTTATCGGCGCGCGGGCGTTTCTCATGCCGGGGGTGACGGTCGGCGCGCGGAGCGTGGTCGGCGCGATGTCCGTGGTCACGCGTGACGTGCCGCCGGACGTGTTCGCCGCCGGCAATCCCTGCAAGGTGCTCCGCCCCCGGCCGCCCGCCTCGTCATGAACGACAAAATCCCTGTCTCGATCCTCGTGCCCATCAAAAACGAGGCTGTCAACCTCGAACGCTGCCTGCGTTCGGTCGCGTGGGCCGACGAGGTGTTCGTGGTCGATTCGCAGAGCACCGACGGTTCCGTCGCACTCGCCGAGAGCCTCGGCGCGCGCGTCGTGCAGTTCGCCTTCAACGGCACTTGGCCCAAGAAGAAAAACTGGTCGCTCGAAAACCTGCCGTTCACCCACGAATGGGTCTTCATCCTCGACGCCGACGAGGTGTTGCCGCCGGGAACGGAGGAGGAATTCCGCGCGGTCGTCAACGGCGCGGGACCGGACCCGGGGGCGGACGGGTATTGGATCAACCGGCGGTTCATGTTCATGGGCCGCTGGCTCCGGCACGCGTATTACCCGAACTGGAATCTGCGCCTGTTCCGCCACCGGCTCGGGCGTTACGAAAAGCTGACCGACGCCGACACCAAGAGCGGCGACAACGAGGTCCACGAGCACGTCATCGTGCAGGGGAAGACGGGCCACCTGAAAAGCGAGATGGATCACTATGCATTCCCGTCGGTGGAGACGTTCGTGGAAAAGCACAACCGGTATTCCAACTGGGAGGCGCGCGTGGCGTTGGACCGTTATCTGCAAGCGAGTCGGCCCGGTCTGCAAAGCGAACGCGTCGGCGCGCGGCGGCGGCTCAAACAGCTTGCCGCCCGCCTGCCGTTCCGGCCCCTGCTGCGCTTCCTGTACGTGTACGTGTGGCAGCGGGCATTCCTCGACGGCAGGGAAGGGTATTATTTCGCGCGGCTGCACGGGTTCTACGAATTCCTGTCGGTGGCGAAAACGTTCGAGATGAAAAAGCAGGCGCGGAGGCCGCTGTCGTCGTGAGGATTCTCGTCTGGGGAATTAACTACGCGCCGGAAGTCACCGGCATCGCGCCTTGCAACGTCGCGCTGTGCGAAGGGCTGCGCGCGGCCGGCCACGACGCGCGGATGCTGACGACGTTCGCGTATTATCCCGCCTGGAAAAAGGCGTCGGAGGATCGCGGGCGGCTGTATCGAACCGATGTGATGAACGGCGTGCCCGTGCACCGCTGCTGGCACTACGTACCCGCGCGTGTATCGGCGCTCAAGCGCATCGTCCACGAGGGGACGTTCGTGCTGGCCTCCTTCGTGCGCGCGCTGGCGCTGGGGCGGTTCGACGCGGTGGTGGTGGTGTCGCCACCGCTGCTGTTGGGCGCGGCGGCTTGGATGCTGGGCAAGATCAAGCGCGCGCCGTTCGTGTTCCACGTGCAGGATTTGCAGCCGGACGCGGCGGTGGGACTGGGGATGCTCAAGCCGAACGCGTTCACGCGGGCGTTGTACCGTCTGGAGGCGTTGGCGTACAAGAGGGCGGCGCGGGTGTCGGGGATCAGCCAGGGGATGCTGCGGGCGTTCGCGGCGAAGGGCGTGCCGGCGGAAAAGCGCGTGTATTTTCCCAACGGCGTGCGGGCGGCGCGCGAAGAAAAACCGGCGGCCGTCGGACGATGGAGGGCGCGGCACGGGTTCGCGGCGGATGATTTCCTGGCGGTGTACTCGGGGAACCTGGGCATCAAGCAGGGACTGGACATCCTGCCCGAGGCGGGGAGGCGTCTGGCGGCGGATTCGCGCGTGCGGATCGTGGTCTGCGGGCAGGGCGCGGCGGGCGAACGGCTGCGGGCGGAGGCGGCGCGCGACCCACGGCCGGGTCTGACGCTGCTGCCGTTGCAGGACGCCGAGGCATACCGCGAGATGATGGCCGACACGGACCTGTGCCTCATCGCGCAGCAGGCCGGCACGGGGCAGTATTTTTTCCCGAGCAAACTGCTCAGCGCGCTGGCATTCGCGCGGCCGGTGCTCGCCGTCGCCGACGCCGACAGCGAACTGGCGCTGGCGCTGGACGAGGGCGGCTTCGGTTGGCGGACCGTGCCCGGCCGGCCGGACGAACTCGCCGCCGCCCTGGAACGCGCGTCGGCCGCAGATGCGCAGGAAATGCGGGAAAAAGGGGAGGCGGGCCGGCGGTACGTCGGGCGATTCCAGTGGCAGGTAGTGCTAGTCGAGTTCGAGCGGGGACTGGAGAAGATGGCGACTCCCGACCGTTGAAAGCTTTGCCCAAGCCTCCGATCCCAATTTCGCGCCGGGGACTCCGGCGAAGCGCCTCCCAAAAATTCCTTGCCACGCCAAGGATTTTACCTTAACCAACCGCCTTGTTGAAACGATCTATGACGGTCCCGCGCGGTTCCGCAGTCGAGATTTGTTCTCTTCGCGCGCGGGGGGTTTTCCTGCGTATCGTCCGACTACAATGAAACGGTTATGGATCGAGCTGAAAAACCTGCTCGGGAACGCATTGGAGCCGAAACATCTTCCGCTGACCATCCTGGCTGTGCTCAGTCTGATCTCGCTGCTCTCGCGGGTGATCCTGATGCTGCGATGACCGCTGCTCCCAACGCGCGGCTCCTTTCGAGTCCCGGGCATAAAATCCTCTGGGCGAAGTGGATCACGCTCGTGCTGTTGGTTTACTGGGCGGTGTTCGCCGTGGTGGCACCGGTGGTGAATTACGACTCGCAGGTTTACAACTTGGCGCGTCTATACCTTGCCCATATCGGGGGCCTGTTCGGCAACCATGACTGGAACAGCGAACGGCAGATCCTTTTCCCTTGGACCTTCGACGCCATCCACTACCCGTTTCTATTCCTGCGTCGTGGCGCCTGCCTGCCGAGCTTCGCGTGTTTCGTTGGCCTGCTCGTCATCGTATGCCGGTCCGTGGCCGCCGCGCGGTCGCCACGGGAGGCATGGTGGTGCTGCCTTGCGCTGCTGGCGATGCCGACGCTGGTCTTCCAGGCGGTCTGCACCAAGAACGATCTGGCGGTGGTCTTCGGCGTCGGGTGCTGGTGTTACGCGTGGCGGCTCTGGCGCGCCGAGCGACGCGGCGTGTACCTCTTTTTTATGGCGCTGGCGCTCAGCTTCGCGGCGGGGGCAAAGACCAGCGGCCTGCCGCTCTCCGGCTTGCTGGGAGCTTACACGGTGTGAACGCTGTGGCCCGACCGGCGGGCGCTGGCCCGCTTCGCAGGCTGGGCGGCCGTGTGCTTCCTGCTCTTTGGCAGCGTCGAGATCTACCTCAACAATGAACTGATCTACCACCACCCATTCGGCAGTCCGACCTTCCTCGCCCAGCATCGCAACCGCGACGGGGTGGCCGGCGGGGTGGCCAATTTCATCCGCTATTGCTTCGGCAACATGAACGTGGGCGTGGACGCGGCCAACCCCGGTTCGCCGGTGGCTGGATGGCTGGAAAACCGTTGCCGCGACTTCCTGAACTTCACCGGGCTGTCGGGCAATCTAGGCTACCGCGACGGGTACGGGGAAGTGGACGCCAACATGCGTTTTCTGAAACTCGGCTTCGACGCCGCTACGGATTTTGGTCCGGTTGGGGCGCGCGCGCTGGCGGCGAGCTTCGGTCTCGTCCTGGCGCGCCGACCGGCCGATCCGTTGGGGAAGTTGGCTGCCGCGGGCCTGGCCTCCCTGGCCCTCACGTCCTACACCATCGCTTGGATGATGTGGAACGCGCGGTTTCTGATGCTGCCATTCGTCCTGTTCGCCCTGGCGTTGACGCTTTGGATACTGCAACTGGGTGACCGCTGGCCCGGTCGCCTGCTGCGGTCGTCGTTCTTTGTGCTGATGGTATATTCGGCCGTTGTTTATCCATGGCAATCCGCCGAGAAAAGGCCGGCGGCCCTCTGGATGGCGTTCGAGCATCGGCCGGCGTACGAGATGACCGAAAACTCCTCCTTGCTCGAGGTCGTCCAGGATTTGCATGACCGTACTCCGGCCATCGGGGAATCACCCCTGTTGCTGCACGCCGGGTCCAACTCGTACCTCCTGTGTTTCTTTGAACTGCGCGGATTGCACGTGGTTCCCGCGCCGATTGTTGATCAACAGGTGCTCGCCTCCGCCAGCCAACGTCCGGGCGGCCAGGCGGAATCGCTGCCGGTGTATGTGCTGACGCTAGAAAACCCCGTCGAACCCGGGATTGACCCGTCGCTTACCCTGGTCAAGAAGTACGGCGAGCGCGACACCGCGCTGTATTGATGGACACCGCCGTCGTCCGCGAACCACTGAACAGGAAATGATCCTCATCCGGGCAACGGGGCGGCGCGGTTGGAGAAAATTGCAGAGATGCCGATGCCATCCGGGCGCAGGAAAGTGGTTTGTGAATCGCCGCACATGAAAATTTCCCGTCTTTTCCTGGCGCTCCTGATTCTGGCGCAGCTTGGCCTGTTCTGGCAGTACGCGAAGCGCGAGGTCGTGTGGGCTTATCCGGGCGGTTACGACCAGTCCACGTATTTGACCATAGAAGACTCGCTCTACCGGGACATATTGCAGAACGGGTTGCCTGCCGCCGTCGGCAATTACCTGCACAGCGCGCCCGCGACGGGGCTGATGCTGCCGCTGCAGGATGCTTTGCTGCACCTCTTTCTCGGACCGGGGAGGACAACCGATCTGTTGTTGAACTTCGGCTATTTCTCGCTGCTGGAGATTGCACTCTTCATGACGGCGCGCTGGCTGTCGGGCCGGGAAGCCTTCGGTTGGTTAGCGTGCGGTTTGTTGTTGATGCAGCAGACGGCCTTCAAACCCTACGGAGGGCTATTCGACTCGGATCGACATTGTCGTCTACAGTCTTTACGGGACTTTTATCTGCTGCCTGCTGCGCTCGGACGGGATGCGCGAGAAACGCTGGCTCGCAGCAGCCGTCGGAGTGGCCTTCTTGCTGATGAGTTTTCGATTCATCTCGGTCGCGTACCTGCTCGGCTTCTGTATGACGCTGTTTGTTTGCCTGTTTGGCCTCTGGTGGCTCTGGAGGGGACGGCGCGGCGAACGTGTGCTCCTGGGCCGTGCCACGCGGCGCACAGCGGCGTTGGGCGGTCTGCTGCTGGCGAGCGGCGGCCTGCCGATCGCGCTCAACTGGCAGGCGATCCACAACTATTACGTCGTGGGCCATCTCACGGGCAGCGAGAAGCGCCTCCGGGTGGTCGAAGCAGGTATCTTCGATCTGCGCGGGCATCTCACCTACTACGTCCGCTCGCTGTCGTGGGACCATCTGGGCAGGGCGTTTCTCGTGGTCTCGCTGGCGGTGGTGGTCCTGGGCTTGGCGCTGTGGTTCTTCGGCCGGGGCAAGACGTTGACGGCTCCGGGCCGCCGGGGGTGGTGCAACAGCAAATGGCTTGTCGAAACGCTTGTTTGTGGGGCCAGCATTTTCGCACCGTGGTTTATCCTGACGGTGGATGAGTCCAAGTCCCCCGTGGTGGTCGGAGTGGTTGCACCGCCTTGCCTCCTGCTGCTGCTTTCTCTGGTCAACGCATTTGCGAGCCGCTGGCGGCGGGGGCTGGCCGACGGTGGCTTCCACGCTTGCTTAACGGGTGTTTGTTGCCAATGGTTCCGGGTTCGATGAATGCGTCAACCGAGAAAATCAGCGTTGTTGTCCCCGTCTTTAAAGAGGAGAAAAACGTCCCGCAGTTTCTCGCCCGCCTCGGTCCGATCCTGGAAAGGCTGACGCCGGATTTTGAGGTCATCTTTGCTCTCGACCCCTCGCCGGACCGCACGGAGGAAGTCGTCCTCGAACACCGCGCGCGCGACAAGCGCGTCAAGTTGCTCAAGTTCTCCCGCCGCTACGGCCAGCCGATGGCGACGCTGGGCGGGTTGGCCTACGCGACCGGCGAGGCGGTCATCGTGATGGACGTGGACCTGCAAGACCCGCCGGAACTCATCATCGAAATGGTGGAGAAATGGCGCGAGGGCTACGACGTGGTGTACGCCCAACGGCGCAACCGCGACGGGGAAACGTTGGTCAAGAAGATCGTCAGTGCGGTGGGGTATCGCTACATCAACAAAATCGCCGATGTGAACATCCCGCCGAACACAGGGGACTTCCGCCTGATGAGCCGCCGGGTAATCAACGAGGTCAACGCGCTCAAGGAGAGCCATGGATTTCTGCGCGGCATGGTGGCGCTGGTCGGTTTCCGGCAGACGAGTGTGCTTTTCGACCGGCCGGCGCGATTCTCCGGCTCGGGCAACTACAACCGCTTTCTCGGTTCGTTGAAAATCGGTTTGAACGGCATCTTCTGCTTTTCCAACTATACCCTGACGCTCAGCTCACAGCTCGGCTTCCTGATCGCGGGTCTCTCGTTCGTGCTCGCGCTGATCTGCGGGATCATGAAGCTCATGGGCGCGCCGTTCCCGCTGGGCAACCCGACCATCGTGATCCTGATCCTGCTCATGGGCGGCATCCAGTTGATCAGCGTCGGGATTCTGGGAGAATATCTCGGTCGGATCTACGAGGAGGTGAAGCAACGCCCGAAATTCATCGTCGACCGCAAGGAAGGCTTTTAAGCTCCCTGGCCCGGCGTCGGCGGCGCGCCGGGGGACTCCGCCGCGAGACGCGCGCGCGCCTTGCTCACCGCCTCGTCGTCACCCGAACGGTACACGAAGGAAACCGTGCCGTTATCGAGATCGGCGTACATGTCCGGGAGCCAGTCGATTAACTCGGGCGCATCCCGGTAGGCCGTGCGGAGGAGTTGCCGGCCTTCGTCTTCCATGGGTTTGACCCAGTCCGGGTAATGTTCTCCCGCGTCGAAGGCGTCGCCGAATTTTTTCATCGCCTGATCCACCAAGGCGAGAGCGGCGTCGATGCGTTTGCAGGTGGCCGGGTCCATTTTGTCGGGCGTGGATGGTTCTCAGTACGCGGTCTTCGGCGGACGGAGGACTTGCAAGGCGGTGTTGAGGATGATGCGGATTTCCAGCGCGGGCCGCCAATTTTCCAGGTATTCGATGTCGGCGGCGATGCGCCGGGCGATGTCCTCCGTCGTCCTGGCCTCGCCGCGCAGGCCGCGCACCTGCGCGAGCCCGGTGATGCCCGGTTTGACGAACGTGCGCACCTGATAGTTCGCCAACTGCCGAGCGAACAGGGCGTTGTGCTCAATCAGATGCGGGCGCGGGCCGACGACGCTCATCTCGCCCTTGAACACGTTCCAGAACTGCGGCAACTCGTCCACCGACAGCTTGCGGAACCATCGCGCCGCCGGGTACACCCGCACGTCGCCCTGCGTCGCCTGCTTGGCCTTCTGGCCGTGGCCGGTGTTCATCGTGCGGTACTTGAGGATCTCGAACTCCCGGTTCTGCAAACCCGCGCGCTTTTGCCGGTAAAAGAGCGGCCCCGGTGACTGCCGACACTGGAACCACCGCACGATCAGGCTCGTCACCGGCAGGATGAACAGGATCACCGGCAGCGAGACGGCCAGGTCGATGGCGCGCTTGATGAGTTGGTTGAATGGGTTTTCGAGCGGTTCCTCGCGCAGCCCGATGAAGCGCATGCCGTCGTCGTCGATGAACGTCAGCGGCCGGCCCCAGCGTTCGGGCAGGTTGGCGACCACGAGCAGGCGCACGCCGAGCTGGTCGCAGGCTTCCACGAAGAAATGCTGTTCGTCCGCCGTGGCGGGCATCTCCGTGCGGATGACCTGCGTGACCTTGTAGCGCTGCACGACCGACACCATCTCGTGCGTGCCGCCCAGGCGTGGGAAGGGGCATTTCTCCAGTTCCCAGGGGTCGTCGTCGCAGAGGATGCCCACGGTGCGGAAGCCCACGTCGGCCTTGCGTTCGAGCCAGGGGCGGATTTCCTCGGCCTTGGATACGCGTCCGACCAGGAGCGTCTGCTGCCAGCGGCCCTCGCCGAAGAACCGCGCACCCAACACCCCGGGCAGGTAGCGGTTCGTCAGAAACAACATCATGTAGAACGACGGGATGAACACAGCCAGGAATTGGCGCGAGGGCGTCAGGTCCTTGGCGGCCACGAAGTAGAAGAACAGCAGCCCGATGCTGAAGAACGTCTGCCGCAGGCTCAGGCGGTGGGCGTTGATGAAGTCGCCGCGCTGGAACGAGCTGGCGTCCACCCGGCGGTAGCTGAGGGTTTCCACGAGCAGGCCCAGCAGGAGCACCGAGCAGTACATGACGTAGGAGCGCCACGAGGTCTTGTCGCCCAGGGAAACGAGCAAGGTGAAGAACTCCGTCCAGAACAGGCCGACGGTGAGGGCCATCTGGCAAAGGGCCAGCACGGCACGGAGGCCCGAGGAGCGTTGGGAAATCATGCGGTGGGCGCGGGGGGCCGGACCGGGTCAACGGTGCGTGCGCGGGGCCGTGTCGTCAAGCGACGGAAGCGTGATGAATCCGTCTTCACGGGGTGCCCGTTGCCTGGCCGTGCGGATTTTCAACCGCTCCTGATCGTGCGGCGGAGTTTTGCCTTTCGCCCGTCAGATTTTGTCTCTAAGAGAACAGGTGGAAGAGATCGCGCCGAAGGCATCGTCACCGAGGTAGGGATGGCTCTCCGAGCCGTCCGTCGATTTTCTGGCGAACGCCTCGCCGCTCGGAGCGCCACCCCTACCTCGAACCTGTGCCCGCCGTCCCCAAAACCCTCCGCTCCGGACGCGCCTTCACCTTCACCGTCCTGCCGCTGGCGGCCGTCGTGCTCGGCGGCGGCACGACGCGCTGGAGCCAGGGGATCGTGCTGGCGGCGGTCGGGTTGATCCTGCTCGCCGTCCCGCCGCGCGTCTCGCTGGGGTGGAAAATCAACGCGGTGCTTGCGGCCTTGCTGGCGTTGGCGGGGACGGCGTTCCTGCCGGCGGGCTGGTTCCGCACGCCCGCCTGGCGCGTGGCGCTGACCGACGACCTGGCAACGACCTTTCCTACGACGCTCGGCCCGCAACCGTGGCTGTCGGCCGAGAGCCTCGTGTTGTTCGCGGGCGGCACCGCGTGGTTTTACCTGATGGCGAGCGTCGCGTGGACCGCCGACGAACGCCCGCGCGCCGGCCGCTGGTTCGCCGGGGGCGTCGTGGCGCTGGCGGCGGCGTTCATCGCCTGTAAAACCCTGCACCTCACGCCGCCGATCTGGCACACCGAGCGCAACTTCGGCCCGTTCCCCAACCGCAACCAGACGGCCGATTTCCTCGGGGTGGGGGCGCTGCCGGTACTCGCGTGCGCGCACCTCGCGTGGCGCGGCAAACGGCGCGGCGCGGCGGCGGGGTGGCTGG
>CALMVM010000601.1:0-8097 GCA_937873255.1 uncultured Verrucomicrobiota bacterium
ATGTCGAGTCGCGTGATCGTCTACAAAGGACTCCTCGTTTCCTCGTCGCTGGAAAATTTTTACCGCGATCTCTCGAACCCCGCCTACGACACGGCGCTGTGCATCTACCACCAGCGTTACAGCACGAACACGTTCCCGACGTGGCCGCTCGGGCAGCCCTTCCGCATGCTCGGGCACAACGGCGAGATCAACACGGTGAAAGGCAACCGCAACTGGATGCGCGCCCGCGAGGCGGAGCTTTCGGCGGATTTCTGGGGAGAGGACATCGACCTGCTCAAGCCGATCATCCAGCCGGGCGGTTCGGATAGCGCGAGCCTCGATAACGCATTGGAAGCCCTCGTGATGAGCGGGCGCGATATCCTCCACGCCATGACGATGCTCGTGCCTTCGGCATGGCGCGGGAACCCGGACGTGACGCCGGAGTTGGCGGCGTTTTACGAGTACCACGCGTGCTTTAACGAACCTTGGGACGGCCCGGCGGCGCTGGTGTTCAGCGACGGCCAGACCGTCGGCGCGTGCCTGGACCGCAACGGCCTGCGCCCGGCGCGTTACAAGCTGACGGACGACGGGATTTTTTCCCTCGGTTCGGAAGTGGGGGTCGTGGAGTTCGACGACGCGCACGTCATTGAAAAAGGCCGTCTCGGACCCGGCGAGATGATCGCCGTCGACACGGTCAACAAGACGCTCCTGCGCGACGCCGACATCAAGGCGCGCCTCGCCGCGCAACAACCCTACCAGCAGTGGCTCGACGAGAACGTCATCCGCCTCTCGACCCTCGCCGACCGCGACGCCGTGCCCGCGCCGACGGACGAACTCGACATCCTCACGCTAACCGAACGCCAGATCGCCTTCGGCTACAGTTCCGAGGAACTCGACCTGATCCTCAAGCCCATGCTCAAGGAGGGCGCGGAGCCTTACGGATCGATGGGCGACGACACCGCGCTGGCCGTGCTCTCGTTGCAGCCGTGTTTGTTGTACCGGTACTTCTGCCAGCTTTTCGCGCAGGTGACGAACCCGCCCATCGACCCGTTGCGCGAGCGGCTGGTCATGTCGCTCAACACCATCATGGGTTGGCGGCGCAACCTGCTCGGCGCGACGCCCGAGCACGCGCGGCTGATCCAGTCGGAATCACCGATCCTCTTCGAGCATGAACTGGAAGCCCTCCGCGCGCACGACACGCCGGAATCCAAGCTGGCGACGATCAACGCCCTGTGGTCCGCCAGCAACGGCGCGGAAGGTCTGGAACGCGCCGTCGAGCGTATTTGTTGGGAAACCGAACACGCCGTGGATGACGGCTGCCGACTGGTCGTTTTGAGCGACCGCGAACTGGACCACGACTGCGTGCCGGTGCCGATGCTCTTGGCGATGGGCGCGGTGCACCATCACCTCACCCGCGTCGGCAAACGCATGCGCGTGAGCATCATCTGCGAGACGGGCGAGGCGCGTGATGTTCACCAGATGGCGTGTCTCATCGGCTACGGGGCGAGCAGCGTCGTGCCTTATCTCGCGTATGCAACGTGCCGGGAGATCATCGAGAAATTGCCCGCCGAGGGGCGTCCGACGTACGCGGAGGCGCTGCTCCGATACCGGTCCGGGTTGGAGGCCGGGTTGCTCAAGATCATGTCGAAGATGGGCATCTCGGTGCTCGCCAGTTATCGGGGCGCGCAGATTTTCGAGGCCATCGGATTGGATTCCAAATTGGTGGAAAAATGTTTCACCGGGACTTCCACGCAGATCGAGGGCGTCGGTTTCGCGGAGATCGCGGAGGAAAGCCTGCGCCGACATTCGTTGGCGTACGCCGCTCCTGCCGACGGCTCGGAGCGCAAGGCCCCCGCATTACAAAATCCTGGTTATTACCGGTTCCGGCCGTCCGGCGAATCACACGCCGTGACGCCGCCGATGATCAAGAACTTCCACACCTTCGTGCAGAGCAACAAGCCGGAGGACTACAAGAAGTATGTGGACAGTGTTTTGACGGCGAATCCCATCGCGTTGCGTGACCTGCTCGAACTCGTTCCGCCCGCGACGCCCGTGCCTCTTGATGAAGTCGAGCCCATCGAGGAAATCCGTCGCCGCTTCACGACGGCGGGCATGAGCCTCGGCGCGCTTTCGCCCGAGCAGCACGAATGCCTCGCCATCGCCATGAACCGCATCGGCGGCAAGAGCAACAGCGGCGAGGGCGGCGAAGACCCCGAGCGGTTCCACCGCCGGCCCAACGGGGATTTCGCCAACAGCGCCATCAAGCAGATCGCCAGCGGGCGTTTCGGCGTCCATGCGACGTATCTCGCCAGCGCCAAGGAAATCGAGATCAAGATGGCGCAGGGCGCGAAACCCGGCGAGGGCGGCCAACTCCCCGGCCACAAGGTCAGCATCTACATCGCCAAGCTGCGCAAGGCGACGCCCGGCGTGGCGCTCATCTCGCCGCCGCCGCACCACGACATTTATTCCATCGAGGACCTGGCGCAGTTGATCTTCGACCTGAAGATGGTCAATCCGCGCGCGCGGGTGTGCGTCAAGCTCGTCGCGGAGGCGGGCGTCGGCACGATTGCGGCCGGCGTGGCGAAGGCGCACGCGGACATCATCCTCATCAGCGGACACGAGGGCGGCACGGGGGCGGCGGCGTTCTCGTCGATCAAAAACGCCGGCAGCGCGTGGGAACTCGGGCTTTCCGAGGCGCATCAGGTACTCATGATCAACGGCATGCGCAACCGCGTGACTCTGCGCACCGACGGCGGGATGCGCACCGGCATGGACATCATCATGGGCGCGCTACTGGGCGCGGAGGAATTCAACTTCGGCACGGCGGCGCTCATCGCCAGCGGTTGCGTGTACGTGCGCCAGTGTCATTTGAACACCTGCCCCGTCGGCGTGGCGACGCTCGACGAGCGGCTGCGCGCGAAGTTCAAGGGCAAGCCTGAGAACATAGTCAATTTCTTCAACGGCGTGGCCGGCGAGGTGCGCGAGATCATGGCGCGTCTCGGCGCGCGGACCCTCAACGATCTCGTCGGCCGCGTCGGCCTTTTGCGGCAGCGGCAGGCCCCCGGTCATCCCAAGGCCAACACCCTCAAGCTCGACCGGATGCTGCGCGATGTGAGCAAGGGCGACCCGTCGATCCCGCGTTTCCACACGCGTGACCGCAACGACGGCTTCAGCGACCGGCCGTTGGACGACGTGATCCTGCAGGACGCCAACGAGGCGATCAACCACGGCCAGCGCACCGTCTTGCACTACAAGATCCGCAACACCAACCGCGCCGTCTGCACGAAGGTCAGCGGCGAGATCGCCTACCGCAACGGCGAGGCCGGGCTGCCGGATGGATTGCTGGAAATCAATCTGAAGGGCAGCGCCGGGCAGAGCCTCTGCGCGTTTTTGAGTCCCGGCCTGCGGGTGGTGCTCGTCGGCGAGGCCAACGATTACGTTGGCAAGTCGATGAGCGGCGGCTGCATCGTCCTCAAGCCCCGGCCGGAGCATCAATTCGCGGCGGCCGACGCGATGATCGCGGGCAACACCTGTCTTTACGGGGCGACCGGCGGGCTGTTCTTTGCGAACGGCCGGGCGGGCGAGCGTTTCGCGGTGCGCAACTCCGGCGCGACGGCGGTGGTCGAAGGGTTGGGCGACCACGGCTGCGAGTACATGACCAACGGCACCGTGGTCGTGCTGGGCCGCACGGGACGGAATTTCGGCGCGGGCATGACGGGTGGCGCGGCGTACGTGCTCGACGAAGGGGGGGCGTTCGAGGGTCACCTCAACCCACAACTCGTGAAGTTGGAACGTCTCGCCGCCGAGCCGGATGTGGCGGTGGTCAAGGAGCTGATCTACAAGCACCTCGAAAACACCGAGAGCGAACGCGCCCGGCAAATCCTCGCGGATTGGGCACAGTACGAGGGGCGTTTCTGGAAGGTGGTGCCCGTGCCCCCGCCAGCCGCGAAGCCACCGACGAATCCGAGACTGACGCCCGCGAATGCAGCGGCGGTCCCGCCAGCGGAATCGGAGATCATGTCAGCCGCCAAGCCGTAACGAGCGTGCCGGAAAGTTCGCCGCAGGCGTAGGTCCGCCGAGCGGCCGAAACGCAAAACCCATCCTCGGCGCGAGCAACACCGTCCCACGCCCGAGACACACGCAAAGACGCATCCGCCGGATTGCCTCCACGCAGTAATGATCCAACCGCACTGGCACTTCATGCGCCGGTCCGACCGAGCACGCCCGCGCCACCACGACAACGTGGTTTTCCAGCCAGCGTTTGATGCGGAAAAACGCCAGATAATGACGCTGCTCCATCCGCCGGCGCAGTTCGCAAAAAATCCTGAGTGCTGTCTCCGGCTCCGTGCGTTGCCGGAGCTGCCAGCGCAAATCCAGCAACAGGTCGGCTTCCTCGCCCCGGATCACCGCGCGATCCTGCCGCAGCAAATCGTCGATCACTTCCAAGGCGCAACGTCGGCGGCACCTTGACGCCGTGCATTGCCGCGCCGTCGGGAAGGAGCGGTGGTTGGTCGTATCGACACTCGGCGCGGCGTTCATCAACGCAGGTAGCTCTTGAGCATCCACAGCGTCTTCTCGTGGTATTCCAGCCGCTTGATCATCAAGTCCTGCGTCCTGGAGATCGTTCGTCTCGCAGGAGCCGTCGCGTACCCGCACGGAGTCATCGACCACCTTTTCGTGGGCGACGATCAAAGCGGCTACGTAGTCCTTCTGCGGCATGAGCGACTTGAGTTCCTCCATGCCCGCCGTCCGCGCCAGCGTGTTCAAACCACCGATGGCGAAGGCATCCAGGGCACGCACGCGTTCGGCGATTTCGTCCACGGCCTCGAAGAGGTTTTCGTACTGTTCCTGAAACGCCTTGTGCAGTTGGAAAACCGCGCCGGTTAGCGTTGCGTTGCGCAAGCGATCACCAATCGGTTCACCGGTCGGGATGCTGCGCCCCGAACCGGTGCGCGACTTCCGCCAGGATCGCGCGCACGTCGTGCGGGGTGCAACGGCAATACTCCCGCCATGGGGTATCGGCGTTGGGCGGCATCTGGCAGCGGTCGAGGCAGCCGACCGCCTCGAATTTTACGCGGTCCGTTAGCCCGTCAGCGGCGGCCTCCGCCCTGAGTGCGGAAAGGAGTTCTTTACCACCGCTGCGCCAGCAATTTTTCTTCGCGCAAACCTTGACCGTGCAGGCGGCGCGGACCGGCTCGCCAATCGCCACCCCACCTTCGGGAATGATTCGCTCGACGACACGCCTTGCCACGCCGCCTCCGTTTCGTTCCTCGACGCCGAGCACGCGCAGGACCTGCCCCGGGCGAAGGTGCCGATGACCCGCCGACGCAACAGACGAGGCACCTTGAAAAGACAGTTTTCCCCACCCACGCGGAGCGCCATCCGGCGCTTGCCGTTGGCGGTGAAAACGAACCCGCCAAACGTCCCAGTGAGATCGAAAGCGGCTGGGGTGGCATCCGGGTTCATGAGTTTGCCGAACACAACCACCCCGCCGCCCGGCTTGCAAAAAAGGGCGGTCGGAAAAAAGAGAAGGCGGCTCCCGACCAAAGGAGCCGCCTAGCTTAACCAGTACCTTCTGACAGAGAAAATCAGGCTGCCGCGTGCTTGAGCTGATGCGCGTAGACCGGCGCGGTGCGATGCGTGGGAGCCGCGATGCCCTCGAAGTGGGCGCGGACGCGGCGAAGCTGGTTGACCAGGAAATGGTCGCCGATCTTCAGCGCGCGGTCGAGGACGTTGAACATCGGGGAAGACGACTCGTAATTCACGGTGATG
This sequence comes from uncultured Verrucomicrobiota bacterium, assembly GCA_937873255.1. GTDB lineage: Bacteria > Verrucomicrobiota > Verrucomicrobiia > Chthoniobacterales > SZAS-18 > CAHJWO01. The sequence goes on from CALMVM010000601.1 coordinate 5,752, forward strand.
TCCACCTCGGTCAGGCCGGGCTTGACCTCCTGGAAGCTCACCATGCCGACCACCTCGAAATCGCCACTGTCGGACTTGAACATGACCGTGTTCGGATCCTCGCCCTCAATCGTCATCAGGGAGAAATCCGCACGGAAACCGAGCGGCAAAAGCAGACGCCACTGCGAGACTCCATTTTCCTGTCGGTCCGCGCGTTCCAGACCGTCCAGATGATGACGATACCCGCTCACGTCCGCCAGACGACGCTTGGTTTCGTTCATCGACTGGTTCATGTGGAAAATTTTGTGCAGCATCATAAGAAGTGGTCTTGGCGGTGTTGGGTGAGTACGGCGCTTTATTTAGCACCGGCCATGCCGCTGACCTTTTACCTAGGGAGGGACTGCAAGTAGAGTGTAATTTGTGTCCAAATGAGCAACGACATTGTATCGTAACGCTACAAAATTGACACTTTGTCCCACGGAATGCGCAGATCGAATTGGCCGGGCTCGACGGATGCCAGCACGGGCAAATTCAACCATTCCCCGAGTACCCCACTATTCGTGGCGCGGGCCAGGGTTTCATCGTCGCCACCGACGTTCGGCCCGGCGGGAGGGACGCCCGCATTCAAAATCAAACCCGCGCAAGCGAGCCCGGCGGCGTGCACGGCCCGGACGGTCAAAGCGGTGTGATTGAGCGCCCCGAGCCGGTTGCCGACGACGACGATGACAGGGAGCCTCCACTCCGCCGCGAGGTCGGCCATCGTGAAATCCAGGAGGATCGGCACCAGCCAGCCGCCCACGCCCTCGACGATCACCGTGGCGTGGCGCGCGCGCAGACGGGCGAACGTCTCGCGGATCAGAGCGAGGTCTACGGCGCGGTTTTCGATGAGTGACGCCGTGTAGGGCGCGGTCGGCGCGCGCAGCCAGACGGGGTTGACCTCGTTGAGCGGAAGGGCGTTGTCCGAGGCGGCGCGCAGGGCTTCGGCGTCGTCGCGCGAGCCGCAGCAGAGCGGTTTGAATCCCACGGCATCCATCCCCTGCGCGCGGAGACCCCGCAGCAAGCGCGTGGTGACGTATGTCTTGCCGACGCCGGTGTCGGTGCCCGTGATGAAAAGGTGCATCGCCGGGCGTCAGGCAAAGTAGGTGTCGTCGTGGGAATACGGCGGCGCGCAGCAGCATAGCATCCGCAGAGGGGACAGGGCGGTCAGCGTGTGCCAGGCCCGGGCGGGAATCAGGACGGCGTCGCCGGGGCCGACGACGCGGGTTTCGCCGTCGAGTTCCATCTCGCCGCGTCCTTCGAGCAGGAAATAAAATTCCTCGCTCACCTTGTGGTAGTGGCGCTGGGTGGACGCGTCGGCGGGAAGGGTCGCCTCGGCGAGGCTTTGTGCGCGCACGGGAGCGTTGGTCCGGTCGAGGATGCTGCGGATCGTCGAGCCGTCGCGGGTGGTGAAAGGGGATTGGTCGGAGAGGTTCTGGATGGTCATGAGGAAATGACGAATGACGAATGACGAAGGTCAAAAAGAAACGTTCGCAGCGGTTTTCCCTGGCGCAACGGCGAACGCCGCAACGATTGCGGGGTGTGGCGCTGCTCCGAGTCGGCCGCCCTTCGTCATTCGTCATTCGTCATTTCTCTAGTTGCCGATTGGACCGGGCCACTTAGAATGGCGCGTCCTCCCCAACGCCCGCTTTCCCACGCGTATGAAAGACTTCCTCGAATGCACGGCGCTCATCACCGGCGCTTCGGCGGGCATCGGCCGCGAGATTGCCCTCCAGCTCGCCCCGCTCGCCGGGACCTTGGTGCTCGTCGCCCGCCGTAACGACCGCCTGGAGCTTCTCAAATCGGAACTGCTCGCCATCAACCCGGACCTGCGCGTGGAATGCCGCCGCGTCGATCTGTCCAACGCCGAGCAGGTCGAGGCCCTGTGCGCTGAGATGAACGAGGCCGGGTTCGACCTGGATTTTCTCATCAACAACGCCGGTTTCGGCGACGTGGGGCCATTCGAGTCGAGCGATTGGCGCAAGATCGAGCGCATGCTCCAGGTCAACGTCTTTGCCCTGACCGCCCTCTGCCACCGGCTCGTCCCGGCGTTGCGGCGGCACCGGCCCGGCGCGATCCTCAACGTCAGCTCCATCGCCAGTCTCCTGCCGCTGCCCAACCTCGCCGTGTACGCGGCGACCAAGGCGTACGTGAGCAGCTTTTCCGAGGGGCTGCGCGCGGAACTGCGCGGCACGGGCATCAGCGTGACCCACCTTTGTCCGGGGCCGGTGGACACGGTGTTCCAGCGGGTCGCCCCGCGCGAGCCCCCGCCCGAGCAGCAGCCGGCGCCGGATGTTCAGAACGACGAGGTGGAGGAGGGTGGCGGGGAGG
>CALMVM010000601.1:8107-8514 GCA_937873255.1 uncultured Verrucomicrobiota bacterium
GGCGTTGCGCGCGGTGGCGCGCGATCAGGCGAGGGCGATCCCGGGTTTCTGGATGTCCCTCGCTCCGTTTTTCTTCGCGCTGTTGCCGCTGTTCGTGCTGCGGATGTTCTTCGCGTCGCGCACGTCCCGGCCGGAACTGCGCCCGTACTACCGTACGTCAGAGGTTTAACGATTTTTTCACGCCATGCACTTCCTTGCCGACGATCTCGTGGTTATCGCCCCGCTGTTGCAGGACGCGAAGATCTATTTCCTGATCTTCGGCGTCATCATGGTGATCGGCGGGCTCATGGGGTACGTGAAGGCGCGTAGCGTTCCGTCGCTGGTCGCGGGCGGGATCAGCGGCGCGATTTTCATCATCAGCTCCCTCTTGATTCCGCGCGGTTGGTACACCTGGATGGTGGTGGATC
>CALMVM010000602.1 GCA_937873255.1 uncultured Verrucomicrobiota bacterium
GTGAGTAGAGCTCGGAGGGCTCAAGTAGAAAAAAAAAGGCTCGGGGGCGAGGTCGGCGTTGTAGAGGTCGGAGTCTTCCAGCCCTTGATCGTGTTCCGTGGGAAGCGTTTCGATGTGGTTCATGTGAAAAAGAATGCCTCTCGCAAAGGACGCGAAGGCCGCGAAGGAGAAGGGGAGAGGGGCGGAGCAGATTTCTTATCGCAGCCTTGAAGCCTGATCCTGAAGGTCATCCCTTTTCCCTATTTCTTCGCGGCCTTCGCGAGAGGCTTTTTTACCGGTCCGCCCAGATGCTGCCCTCGCCGTAGCTGAACCATCGCGTCGTGGTGACTTTCAGTTGCGTGAAAAACTGCACGCCTTCGCGCCCCTGCATGTGCAGGTCGCCGAAAAACGAGTTGTCCCATCCGTTGAACGGAAACCACGCCATCGACGCCGGTACGCCGATGTTGATGCCGACCATCCCAAAGCCGAAGTTTTCGCCGGTCCCCTTGCTGAAAGTCCAAAAACTGTACTTGATTGATGTTGGAAATATCGCCTGTTACGGTGTAATTCGAACCGCTACCCACAGAAGTATTATTAGTGACATTGGTTATTGTCAATGAGTACTTGTTGTTACCGTTATAGGTAAATGTAAATTCATAATCGGTATTGGTGGAGTCTGCTCCAACACCGAAGTTGTTGCCGCCATCGTTCCGAAGAAAGTTTGATCCGTTAGCGATCAAGGAAAAGACATTTGTGGCGGTCCCGTGGGAGACGCTCTGAAAATTGATGCCCACGGAACCGTCCGACTGAATGGTCGTGTGCCCGAGATCGACCGAGAAAGTCTGTCCGGCGACAAGCGCGCCGGTAAACGGACGCTGAGCATCGAACGATGCCCCGGAAGTGTTGGATCCGGCGTGGATACCGAATGTGTTACTACCCAGGGCGGTGCCTCCGACGTATTTCCATAGGTTCCGCCGTTTCCCGCAAGTTCCAAGGCTGGAATCCGTTTTCCAGGGTTGAACCGGTAACCCAGGTGGTCGTTGTGTTAATTGCCAGCAGTGTCGGCTGCGTTCGTCGCGGCTACGGCCGAACGGGAAAACGCGAGGCTCGCCAATGTGATGAACCCGGCGACGAGGCAAAAAGGGTTGAACTTCATGTCGGGAGGACGTGGAGCGACAATGATCACAAAGGGCGGGAGAGATGTCCGGCCCCTGTACATCGCAAAACGAGTAGGCTGTTAACCCCGCGCCAGCGCGTCGGATTGTTGCACGAAGCTATCGCCGTTCCACTCGCCGTCGGCGAGGACCATCTTTTTCGGCTGCCCGGCGGCGGCTTTTTGCGCGGCTTTCCGGTCGGTCTGCATGCGCACCAGTTCGGCGTGCGTCGTGAAATAATCGAGGCTCTTACCCTTGAAGTCCGCTAACTTTTCGAACCCGTGTTTTTCCATGAAGGCAAGCAGTTCCTCCTGCATCGGCTTCACGCATTCGTAGCCGAACTTCATCACGCCCGTGCACACCTGCACGGTGTCGCTGCCGAGCAAGATGAATTGCGCCGCGTCGCCGCCGTTTTCGATGCCGCCCATGCCCGAAAGCGTCCGCCCCGGGAACTCGCGACGGATCATTGTGGCGATCTCCATGCACATGCGCAGCGCAATCGGCCGCACCGCCTTCGACGAATATCCGCCCGGCGTTGTGTAGCCCTCGACGGTCGGTTCGGGGCGCAGGGTGTCGAGGTTTACGCTCGTGACGCTGCGGATCGTGTTGATCGCGCTCACTCCCTGGCAGCCGGCGCGCAACGCGGCGCGCGTGGGGTCTTCGATGCGCGTGATGTTGGGCGTCATCTTGGCCCAGACGGGCCTGGTCGCCGCGCCCATTACCCAGCCACAGACCTCTTCCAAAATCTCGGGGTTCTGGCCCATCGCCGCGCCCATCTTGCGTTCGGGCAGGCCGTGCGGGCAGGAGAAATTCAGCTCGAAGGAATCCACGCCCGCCGCCTCGCAACGCTCGACGATTTCCACCCAGGCGTCCCGGTTGAACTCCTCCATGATCGAGGCGATCAGCACGCCGTCGGGGAATGCGTCCTTGCAGCGTTTGAATTCGTCGAGCCAGATCTCGAATTTGCGGTCGCTGATGAGTTCGATGTTTTCCCAGCCGATGACCTCCGCGCGGTCGGCGGAATAGAGTTTCGCGTAGCGCGGGGTGACGTTGACGACCTTGCTGGAATCCAGGCTGACCGTCTTGGCGATGACCGCGCCCCAGCCTTCCTTGAAGGCTTTGTTGAGAACGTTCAGATTCGTGCCGGGAGGGCCGGAACCGATGATAAAAGGGTTTGGCAGCTTGAGCCCGTCAACGGTGGTGGCAAGTGTCGGCATGTGCGTCGTTCGATCTCCCTCGGTGCTTCCCGGTTTGCGACCCACGAGATTAGGAAGCCGCCGCGTGCATGGCGAGTGAAAAAGTGCCTCGCGCAAAGCCGCAAAGCCGCAAAGGAGAGATGAAATCAGAAAGGCTTTTTCTCTCCTCTCCTTTTTTCTCCTTTGCGGCTTTGCGGACTTTGCGCGAGGCATCATTAACCGTCGATCCAATTTAGCGCCTTGTCCGCGAGTCGGTCGAACGCCACGACCGCCCGTTCGATGTGTTCCTCGCGTGTGTCCTCGATGCGGTTGTGGCTGATGCCGTGCAGGCTCTGCACGAACATCATCGCCGTCGGCACGCCCGTGCGGGCAATCTCGGCGGCGTCGTGCAGCGGCCCCGACGGCAGCCGATGCACCGGCGCGCCGACCTCCGCGAGCGCCTCATCGCATAACGCCATCAACGCCGGGTAAAACGGCCGGGGCGCGATGTTCCAGATCCGCTCCCAATTCACTGCCACGCCGCCCGCCGCCGCGAACCGTTCGCTCGCCTCCCGCGCGTCCCGCAACATGCCCGCCAACGCCGTTGCGTCGAGGTGGCGCTGGTCGAGCGTGATCCGGCATTCCTCCACGACGCTCGTGACGATCCCCGGCCGCGTCGTGCACGAACCGATCGTGCAGACGCCCCCGTGCCGTTCGGCGATCCGGTAAATCTCGGACGCCATCTTCGCGGCGGCCAGGAACGCATCGCGGCGGCGGTTCATCGGCGTGCTGCCGGAGTGCGCGGCCTGACCGTGGAAGGTCATCGCGTGCCGCTCCACTCCGAACGTCCCCAACACCGTGCCCAACGGCAGATCGAGGTCGAGCAGGACGGGACCCTGTTCGATGTGGAGTTCGAGGTAGGCGGCGGCGTTCGCCAGTTCCCGGCCGCTGTCCTTGACGCGCTCGAAGTCGATCCCCAGCTCGCGCAAGGCGTCGGGCAGGCGCACGCCGTCGCGGTCGCGCAAGTTGCGCGCCTCGCCGAGGTCGAGATTGCCCGAGCACGCCGACGAACCGAACAGGCTCTTGCCGAACCGCGCGCCTTCCTCGTCCGCCCAATCCACGAGCCGCACCGTGAACGGCGGCCGGCCATCGTATTGCGCGTGCAGGCGGCGAAGGATTTCGAGTCCGGCGAGGACGTTGAGACAACCGTCGAGCCAACCGCCGCCGGGCACGGAATCGAGGTGCCCGCCGATGAGGAGCGCCTTCGCCGAAGCGCCGGTCAACGTCGCCCACAGGTTGCCGGCGGCGTCCGCGTGAATTTCCACGCCCGGCAGCAAGGCGAGCTTTGACTTGAACCATTCGCGCGCGGCGACCCACGTCGGGGTAAATGCCACGCGTTGCGCGCCGCGCTCGTCGCCGGTGAGCGCGCGCAATTCCTTGAGTTCGGCGACGGTGCGTTTGGGGTTGAGAGGAGCGGGCATGGAAAACGGGAAGCGGTGCGGTCGGTCCCTTTTCAATAAAACCGAATCCGCCCCGCTCTGCACGCGCTAAACCGCCGACAGCCGGCGTGGGCGGCGAGGGTCCGCGCGTGACGGGAATGCTACCAAGCCGCGTTGGCTAGACCGCCCAAACCAAACGAGAACCGATGCGCTGCGCAGGGAGCACGGCGGCTCGATGACCAGGCAATCAATCCCACGAGCACCCGGGCCATCGATATCTTCAACGACCAACTCTACTCCACCATGGGTTCCGGCACGGCCTGGTTTTATCAGGTCGGCAGCGGCGCGCCCGCCACTTCCGGCCAGACGAGCACGCTGCTGGTCCAGACGACATCGAATCCGTATGCGTTTTCGATCAGCGCGGACGCGAAAACCATTGATGTGGCGGACCAGACGGCGGGCGTGGACAAGTACACGTCCAGCACCAGCGCGGCGGGTTCCTTCAGCCCGGCGGGCACTTTCAATACCGGGGCCGCGCGGGGCCTCGCGGTCGATTACGGCACCGCTGGCGGTGCCACCATTTCTCGCGGGCTGCCGCATGGCGGACATGCTGGTGCGGCTGAAGTTGTGACGCCCGCGGCGCGGCCGGGGAAAACGCTGTGACTTTCGCCGCTGGGTGTTATTAGATTCTCCCGTGCCACGTTCCCCCGAGCCTCCCGTCCGCCGCCCCGCCAAAGCCCTGCGCCAGCACCGTTCGCGCGCGTCCGCGCCAGCGCTGGTCTTCGGCGACCTCTGGCCCTACGACCCCGCGCCGGAAACCGCCGCTCCGGACATCCGGCCCCGTTACGAACTGTTCATCAACGGCCAGTTCGTTGCGCCGAAGAAGGCCGGTTATTTCGATTCGATCAATCCGGCCACCGAGGAAAAACTCTCCGAGATCGCGCTGGCAAAAACGGCCGACGTGGACGTTGCGTTCACGGCGGCGAAGGCGGCGTTCGACGGCGCTTGGGGCAGGATGCCCGGGGCCGAACGCGGCAAATACCTGTTCCGCATCGCGCGGCTGTTGCAGGACCGCGCGCGCGAATTCGCCGTGGCCGAAACCCTCGACGGCGGCAAGCCGATCAAGGAATCGCGCGACTTCGACGTGCCGGCGGCGGCGGCGCACTTCTTCTACCACGCGGGCTGGGCGGACAAGCTGGATTACGCGTTCCCCGGGCCGCGCCGGCCCCGACCCATCGGTGTGGTGGGTCAGATCATCCCGTGGAATTTCCCGCTGCTGATGCTGGCGTGGAAACTCGCCCCGGCGCTGGCGTGCGGCAATTGCGCGGTGCTCAAACCGGCCGAGACGACGAGCATCACGGCGCTGAAGTTCGCCGAGATTTTGCGCGACGCCGAACTGCCGCCGGGCGTGGTGAATTTCGTGTGCGGGGCGGGGGAGGTCGGCGCAGAGGTGGTGCGGCATCCGCTGGCGGCGAAGGTGGCGTTCACGGGTTCGACGGAAGTGGGCAAGGCGATCATGCGCGAGACGGCCGGCAGCGGCAAACGCCTGACGCTCGAACTCGGCGGCAAGGCGGCGAACATCGTGTTCGACGACGCGCCGCTCGACCAGGCGGTCGAGGGCGTGGTCAACGGGATTTATTTCAACCAGGGACACGCTTGCTGCGCGGGCAGCCGGTTGCTCGTACAGGAGAGCATCGCGGAGTTGTTCGTCGCCAAGCTCAAGACGCGACTGGCGACGTTGCGCGTGGGCAATCCGCTCGACAAGAACACGGACGTGGGCGCGATCAATTCGCGCGGGCAGCTCCAGCGCATCCGCGAAATGGTGGCTGTTGGCGAGAAGGAAGGCGCGGTGTTGTACCAGCCGCCGGGCTGCCGGTTGCCCAACAAAGGGTATTGGTTCGCGCCGTCGATTTTCACCGGCGTGACGCCGAGCCACCGGGTCGCGCGGGAGGAGATTTTCGGGCCGGTGTTGAGCGTGCTGACCTTCCGCACGATTGAGGAAGCCATCGAGAAGGCGAACAACACGGCATACGGCCTGTCGGCGGGCGTGTGGACAGATAAAGGCTCACGCATCTTGCAGATGAGCGCCGCGCTGAAGGCGGGCGTCGTGTGGGCGAACACGTTCAACCAGTTCGACCCCGCTTCACCCTTCGGCGGGTACAAGGAAAGCGGCTTCGGACGCGAGGGCGGCCGGCAAGGGTTGGGCGCTTACGTAAAGTTGGATTGATCGCAAAAAAAAGCGGCCAGTCTCCCGCCGCTGAGCACCACGCGTTTGGCCGCCGGGGCGGGCG
>CALMVM010000603.1 GCA_937873255.1 uncultured Verrucomicrobiota bacterium
AGTCGCGCAGGGCGTCGTGTTGGGCGTGGGGGTGGACGCGATGCTCTTCGGCGTGGTGTGCGTGCTGGCGTGGTGTTGTTCGCGCGCCACGGCAGCGGAATGGCGTCTGCGCTGGCGGGACGGGCTCGGGCCGGTGTGGCGGGGAGTCTTGTATTCGATTGCGTTCCGGGTGGCGCTGATGGTGGTGACGTTCGTCGTCGTCATCGCACTGGTCCTCCTGCACGTGGTGGACAAGAACGATGTGTCGCACTTCAGGCCGCAGGTCGAAAACGCGGTTTCCTTGCAGGCGCTCACGCACGACCGCGCGTTTTACTGGTGCGTGGTGACGCTGCTCAGCGCCTCGGCCGGTGTCTTCGAGGAAACCTGGCGCGGCGGGATGCTGGCGGGGTTGGCGGGGACGTTCCCGCGCGCGTTCGGCGGACCCGTGGGCCGATGGATGGCGGTCGTGCCGGTGGCCGTGCTTTTCGGCCTTGGACACCTCTACATGGGCTGGCCGGCGGTGACGCTGACGACCGGGCTCGGCCTCGCGCTCGGGGCGATCACCGTGTGGCACCGCACGATCTGGGACGCCGCCGTCGCGCACGCGCTTTTTGACGCCGGCAGCTTTGCGATGCTGGCGTGGACGGTGCGGCAAAATCCGCAGTTGTTCGGGCAATAGCCGTCGTGGCAAAATCTCCCGGTTGCCCGACATCCCATCATTTTTATGAACCGCCGCCTTCCGATCTCGTGCGCCTGCGTCGCGGGCGCGTTGCTCCTGTGGCGAAGCCCGCTCGCCGCCCAAACCTCGCCCGCGCCGACCGCCGCCAGCAGCCCGAGCACGACGCTCGACGCCTGGCTGACCTCGCTGACCCTCTGGCAAACCACCCCCGAACAGGTCCCCAACGGCCGCGCGATGGGCCTGCACTGGGTTTCCAACGCGCACGACGCCGCCCGCACGGACAAAGGCTCGCTCACCCTGCGCGGCCTGCCCGTCGCGGAAATGATCATCCGTTTCTCGCCCGTCGCCAGCAACGGCACCGGCCCCGCCGCCAGCCCCGGGATCGCGCCCGCGCCGTCCGCTGCCGCCAACGCCAACGGAAAGACCGTCGTCTCGGGCCTCCAGATTTCGATCTACAACCGGGGCGACGCCGGCGACCTGGACCAGAAGCGCTTCGACGCGCTCGTCGAGCAGGCGAAAACCTCGCTCAATACCCTCACCGGGGTCGCCTCCGTGGAACGTGGCGTCGACAACACCAGCGCCGTGCAAAGCCGGGGCCTCGTGTGGACCACGCCGACGAGCCGGTTCCTGCTCGAATGGAGCGCGACACCCGCGAATCAGGTCAAGAACATCGCGTACCGCGCGGAGTTTGTGCGCCTGAAAGTCACGCCCGCGCTCGACCAACCCAAAACTGCCCTGGAACAGATGCGCGCTGCGTCGAGCCCGGCCTCCACCGGCACGAAAACCGTGACGGTGCGCGCCGCCGATTTGCCCGCGCGCGTGGTCAAGGACGCCGACGGCGGCGATTGGCTGCCGAAAATCCCGATGGTGGACCAGGGCCAGAAGGGATATTGCGTGACGGCCGCCACCGAACGCGTGCTGCGTTACTACGGCGTGGACGTGGACCAGAACGAACTCGCCCAGATCGCCAACACCGCGACGACCGGCGGCACGAGCATCAACGAAATGGTCGCGGCGCTCAAGCGGCTGGCGGGCCGTTTCCGGGTCAACGTCGTCACCGAGAACGAACTGACGTACAACGATTTCATGCGCGAGATCAGCGACTATAACCGCGTCGCGCGCAACCCACCGAAGGGTACGGCCGCCGTCACGCCCATCGACACGCGCAGCGACGTGCTTTCCTACGACATGGTGCTCAGCCAGATGAACGGCGAGATCCTGCGCGAATCGCGCACGAAGCTCAACCCGGCGTACGTGACGAAGTTCGAGCGCGACATCCAGGGGCACATCGCGCGGGGCATCCCGCTGTTGTGGTCGGTGTCGTTGGGTTTGCTGCCGGAACCCAAGCTCCCCGAGCAAGCGCGCGGGGGTCACATGCGGCTCATCATCGGTTACAACGCCAAGACAAAGGAAGTGTACTATTCGGACACTTGGGGCATGGGCCACGAGTTGAAGAAGATGCCGCTGGCCGACGCGTGGACGATCACGGACGGGTTGTTCACGTTGGAGCCGATCTAGGAAACGAAATGGGCCACACCAAGACCTATTTTTAAGCGTCATTAGGAGTTTACTGCCTGTTAGGCCATCGAAGGCACCATTCCAATGGCATCGTTTTTTCGGACTTACCGCATAACGTCCAGCGGTGAACGCATCGACGGAGTATTTGCAATGGCGTTCATCCGAAACTTCGAGTACCACCTGACACACATCAGCATCTATCGCGACGGCATGGTCGATTGCTGGGGACTGGTCACGTTCGAGCAATTCAAGCAGAAGGTCCGCTCCAAATGGGTTGTCACTCAACCACCACAAGACGCGAAGGTCAGTGTTTCGTTCTTGGCGTCCTTTACGGCCACGGATGCTTCCTATTGGATTGAGCCAGAAGAGTTCATCCGTGAAGTCGCCGACGAGATTGAGGGATTGAACGGACGGCCCACATCAAGGGATCGGTGCTCAGCAGCGTGGCACGCCTACGAGGAGTCGCCCGCGAATGCCACGAAGGAAGCTTTGCGACTGGCTTACGAAGAAGTTCCTGCTCACAACCGGAGGTTTATTCTGGGCGACATGGACCGCAAAGATCACCCTATCCGCCGCGTCTTGTATCCCGAGCAATATCTACAGGTCTAACCACGCGCCCCGACGAGCAGAGGCCGGCGCGCGGCTCTTCTCTATACTCCAGCCTTGATTTGGCCAAGCTCTGTCGCTGAGCCTGCATTCGTCAGGCATGCCTCGTCTGTCCAGTGCTTGCCAGGCAACTCGGGAGCGAGTATTTTGCTCCTCATGCCTGCCACCGCCGACCAGCTTTTCTTGCAAGCTTTGTCGCTCCCACCGGAGGACCGTGCCGAGTTGACCGACCGGCTCGTCGCCAGCGCCGCTGAAGCGATTGCCCCCGAGATCGAGCGCACCCACTTGGCCGAAGTACGCCGCCGCATCGCACGCGTCGAGGCAGGCGAGGCGCAGCTGATCCCTGGCGAACAGGTTTTGGCCGAGGGCCGCACCATGCTGGCTCGCCTCGCTGCCGAGCAGCGGCAACGCTGAGCTGGCCCCTCGCGCTGATGTTGTCCGCTTTCCAGTTCGATCCAGAAGCGCGGACCGAGTACCACGAGGCCATCCGACATTACGCGACGCAGACCAAGGACGCCGAGGTGGCAGCCCGGTTTGTGGCAGCCGTCGAGTCAGGATTGGCTGCCGTCTGTGCCGCGCCGGAAATGTGGCGCGTGATCGAGCCGCCGGATGTGCGCCGTTACGTACTCCGACGGTTTCCCTTCGTGCTCTACTACCGTTACCAGACGGCGCAGAGTTTGGTGATCGTTTACGCCGTCATGCACACCAGCCGGCAGCCTGATTACTGGCGAGAACGGTTGCCTTCCTCGCCGTAACATCGGCACGCCCAACAATACGCTCCGGCGAACAGAGGCCGGCGTTCAGTCCCTTCTATAAATGCTTCGCTCCGACTGCATCTGAGTTTAGTCGTTGGATCATCTTCCCGTACTGTTCGCGCGTGTCGATATCGGTCGCCGCTTCGGGCACCGGGATGGCGGTGACACGGGCGGCGTGACGTTGCAGGATCGGCTTCGCTCCGGTGGCGTCGGGCAGCGCGGCGAGTTCGTCGAAATGCTCGCGGCCGAACACCGCCGGCACGCCGAGCGTTTCGTTGTAAGCGGCGGCGGCGATGGAATGAATCCGCCCACCGTCCCAGGCGTGTATCAGGTGTTCCAACGCGGACCTGTCAACAAAGGGTTGGTCGCACAACGTCAGCAGGACGGCGTCGGCGTCATTTTGCAAGGCTTCCATACCTAGGCGCACGGAGCTTCCCATCCCGCGCTCCCAGGCCGGGTTGACCACGATCTGCACGTCGAGTCCCACGAGTTCCGCGCGGAGAACTTCCGCGCCCGCGCCGAGCACGACCACCACCGGGCGGCAAACGGTGGCGAGCGCCGTTTCCGCCGCGCGTCGCAAGAGCGTTTTGCCTTCGTAAACGAGAAGCTGCTTGTGCGATCCCAACCGCGTGGAACCGCCCGCCGCCAGGACGATGCACGCGACGCTCACACTTCCGCCAGCGCCGCCGGCACTTCGAGCCGGTCGCCGGTTTTCTCGATGTCCACGCCTTTCTCCGCGTCGTGCATGTGGCTGCGGTTGCGCGCCAACAGCAGGTAATACGACGGCACCACGAACAACGTGAACAACGAACCAATGATCATTCCTGTCACCACGATCCAGCCGATGGAGTTGCGAGCGCCCGCGCCCGGACCCGTGGCGAGGATCAACGGGAAATGCCCCGCCACCGTCGCCGCCGTGGTCATCAAAATCGGGCGCAACCGCGTCGCGGCTCCCTCCACCACCGCCTGGAATTTGTCGTAGCCCCTTTCTTGCAAAGTGTTGGCGAACTCCACGATCAGGATGCCGTTCTTTGACACGAGACCGACCAGGGTTACCAACCCGACCTTGGCGTAGATGTTCATCGTCGTCATGCCCAGGAATGAAAACACCAGCGCCCCCGTCAACGCCAGCGGCACCGAGCCGAGCAGGATGATGAGAGGATCGCTGAAGCTCTCGAACTGCGCCGCGAGCACCAGGAAAATCAGGATGACCGAAAGCGCCATCAACGGCAGGAACTTGCTGCCCTCCACGCGCAACTGGCGCGACGTGCCGCCGTAGTCCACCACGTAGCCTTTGGGAAGGATCGTCTTGGCCTCGTCCTCCATCACCTTGAGCGCCTGGTCGAGCGTCGAGCCGGGCATGACGACCCCCTGGATCTTGACCGAGTTGAGCTGCTGGAACCGGCTCAACGTCCGGGGCTCCGTTGTCGTTGCGATGCGCGCGAACGTGTTCAGCGGCACGAGCTGGCCCTTCGGACCCGACACGTAGAAATGCTCCAGTTGGTCGGGGTTCAGACGCTCGGTGCGCGTGACCTGCGGAATGACCTTGTACGAACGTCCCTCAATGGAAAAGCGGTTGACGTAGTTGCCGCCGAGCATCGTGGAAAGGTCCGCGCCGACCTGACCCAGATTCAGTCCGAGCGAGGCGACCTTGTCGCGGTCGAAGACGATCTTGGCCTGCGGCTGGTCGTACTTCAGGTCGATGAGGGAAAACGGGCTTTTATTGCTCGCCACCAGCTTGGCCTGGAGTTGCTGGGCGAACCCGAGCAATTCCCGCGGGTCGCCCGTGGACGCGATGACGAACTCGATGGGGAAATTGCTGCCGCCGGGCAGCGCGGGCGGGGTGAACACCGCCGCGCCAATCCCCGGCACGGCCGCCGCGCCCGCCGTCACGAGGGGCAGGAGCTGGTCCGCCGAACGCTTGCGCTCGCTCCACGGCTTGAGCACCATGCCCGAGAATCCCGCCTGATCGCCCGACGGGAACGTGAGCTGGAAGGTGTGGTCCTTTTCCGGGAAGGAATTGAACACGTCGAGGAATTTGCGCGTGTAGATCGTCGTCTGGTCGAGCGTCGAGTTCGGCGACGCCTGCACCGCCCCGAAGATGACACCCGGGTCTTCCTTCGGGGCCAATTCGTCGGCGGACAGCAGGTAGAGGATTGGCAGCAAAAGGAACGCGAACGCCGCGCCCGACAGCGTGACCCAGCGGTATTCCAGCGTCGTGACGAGGATCTTCGTGTAAATCCGGCGGACGCCCTCGAAGCGGCGGTTGACCCAGCCGGCGTAGCCGCGTTCGGACAGCCCGGGCTTGAGCAGCTTCGCCCCGAGCATGGGCGAGAGCGTCAGGGCGACCACGCCCGAGACCGTCACCGCGCCCGCCAGCGTGAAGGCGAACTCGCGGAACAGCGCGCCGGTCAGCCCGCCCTGGATGCCGATGGGCACGTACACGGCGATGAGCGTGATCGTCATGGCGATGATCGGGCCGACGAGTTCGCGCGCGCCGATGATCGCCGCCGCGAAGGGACTCTTGCCCTCGTGCATGTGGCGCTCGACGTTTTCCACGACCACGATGGCGTCGTCCACGACCAACCCGACCGAGAGCACGATGGCGAGCAGAGTTAAGAGGTTGAGCGTGAACCCGAAGATCAGCATCAAGAACGCCGCGCCCACCAGCGAGATGGGGATGGCGATGACGGGGATCAGCACCGAGCGGAAATTTCCCAGGAACAGGAAGATGATGCACACGACGATGATGAGCGTCTCGACCAGCGTGTGGACCACCTCA
Organism: uncultured Verrucomicrobiota bacterium; assembly: GCA_937873255.1. Lineage (GTDB taxonomy): Bacteria > Verrucomicrobiota > Verrucomicrobiia > Chthoniobacterales > SZAS-18 > CAHJWO01. The sequence continues at coordinate 6,320 of CALMVM010000603.1, forward strand.
TGGATGGCGTCCTCGATGTATTTGGTCGAATCGTAGGGCACGCCGACGTGCATGCCGGCGGGGAGCCCCTTGGCGATGTCGGGCACCAGGTTGCGCACGGCGTGGATGACGTCGAGCGTGTTGGAGGTCGGCAGCACGAAAATGCCCATGAACGTGGCGCGCGAACCGTCGAAGCGCACTTCGCTCGTGTAATCCTCCGCGCCCAGGATGACGTTGGCCACGTCCTTGAGCCGGATGATGGTGTTG
>CALMVM010000604.1 GCA_937873255.1 uncultured Verrucomicrobiota bacterium
TCCCCAATCCGGTCGTCCCCCCGCCGAAGAAAAAGCCCACGCTCGCCGAGTTATTTGCCAGCAAGACGGGCAAGGCCAAACCCGACGCGCTCGGCGCGCTCGGCGGCAGCGCGAAATCCGGGGCAGGAGACGTGCGTTTCGCCGACTATCACCTGCCCGAGTTCGACCTGCTCGACACCGCCGACACCCAGAACCGACCCGTCGCCAACAACGACGAGATGCTGCGCGTGCGCACGCAGATCATCGAGACGCTGGAACAGTTCGGCATCCGCGTGAGCCCCGGCGACATCACCAAGGGGCCGACGATCACCCGCTACGAGGTCTATCCCGCCAAGGGCGTGCGCGTGGACAAGATCGTCTCGCTGGAACGCGACATTGCCCGCGCCACCCGCGCCGAACGCATCAACATTCTTGCCCCCATCCCCGGCAAGGACACCGTCGGCATCGAGATCGCCAACAGCAAGAAGGTCAAGGTGACGTTGCGCGAGCTTCTGGAGGGCGCGGACTGGGCCGAGACGAAGGCGAAGATCCCCATCGCGCTGGGCAAGGATGTGTACGGCAAGACGATCATCGCCGACCTCGCCGCGATGCCGCATTGCCTGGTGGCGGGCGCGACGGGTTCGGGCAAGAGCGTCTGCATCAACTCCATCATTTCGAGCATCCTCTACAAGTTCACGCCCGAGCAACTGCGGTTCGTGATGATCGACCCGAAGGTGGTCGAGATGCAGATTTATAATAAACTGCCGCACCTCGTCGTGCCTGTCGTCACCGACGCGAAGAAGGTGCTCCTCGCCCTGCGCTGGGTCATCGACGAGATGGAAAAGCGCTACAAGATGTTCGCCAAGACCGGCGTGCGCAACATCACCAGCTACAACGCCCGGCCCAAGCCCAAGACCCAGGCCGAACTCGACGCCGAGGAGGAAGCCAAAACGGGCCGTTCACTCGCCGCCGCCAAGTCCGCCGCCCTGTCCGACCGCATCGACCCCGCCGGTGCCACGGTTGCCATCCTCGAAGAACTCTCCCGGCCCGAGCCGCCCGCGTCCGCCGAGGCCATCACCGGCATGCGGATGGATTCGATCATCGGCGACGGCGGCTTCGGCACCGGCAGCGACGACGGCGAGGACTCGACGCTCAACGTCACGATCCCGGCCCCTTCCACCCGCGCCCAACTCACGGCGCGCAACCAGCGCGACGACGACCTCATCCTGCCCGACCACCTCCCCTACATCGTTGTGATCGTGGACGAGTTGGCCGACCTCATGCAGACCGCCCCGGCCGACGTGGAAAGCGCCATCGCGCGCATTACCCAGATGGCCCGGGCGGCCGGCATCCACATGATCCTTGCCACGCAGACCCCGCGCGCCGATGTCATCACGGGCGTCATCAAGGCCAACGTGCCCTCGCGCATCGCCTTCCAGGTCGCCAGCGGGCTCGACAGCCGCATCATCCTCGACGAAAAGGGCGCGGAACGCCTCATCGGCCAGGGCGACATGCTCTACCTGCCGCCGGGCACCTCGCGGCTGACCCGGGCGCAGGGGGTGCTCGTTACCGACGAGGAGATTCACCGGCTCGTCGAGTTCGCCGGCGGGCAGGCGGAGCCGACGTTCGAGGCCGCCATCGCCGACCGGCTCGACGCCGTCGGCGACGACGAGGACGAGGTCAGCGACGAGGACGAGGAACTCGTGGAGAAATGCATTGAGATCATGCGCCAGGAAAAGAAGGCGAGCACGTCCATGCTCCAGCGCCGGCTGCGATTGGGTTACACGCGGGCGGCGCGGGTCGTCGACATCCTGGAAAAACGCGGCATCGTCGGCCCGGAAAACGGCGCGCGCGGCCGGGAAATCCTCGTCGATCTGGATAACCTGTGAATAGCAGTGAATAATTTGCGAAAAAAGACAAATTTGCACTCGCCAGCGCGACCGTTTGCGTTACAACACTCAGGGGAAACCCCCATTCGCATTTTTTCCCACGGGCAACGGTTATGGTAGAGACGGCAGGCACGAAACTCCGACGCGCACGCACGCAGCGTCATTTGAGTCTCGCGGACGCGGCGCGGGCGACGAAAATCCGTGCCTCGCAACTCACCGACCTGGAGAACGACGACTACTCGAATTTCGCCAACCTCGCCTATGCGCGGGGCTTTCTGGTCAGCTACGGCAAGTATCTTCAGCTCGACGTGCGGCCGTACATGGACGCGTTCGCCGACGCGAGCACCTTCGGGCTCGACGATTACCAGTACCTGCGCGACGTGCCGATTGCGGAGTACCGGGCGCGGACCCGTCCGTGGCGCAAGAAGCGGCGGAGCAGTTGGAAGCAGGTGGCGGCGCTGGTGGCGAGTTTCGTCGTGTTGGCGGTGGGGGTGTTTTCCTTTTACCTGTACGTGAATTTCAAGCGGCTCGGCGGTGATCTCGGCACGTTGGTCGAGCGTCAATCCGCGCCGTCCGCGAGCGAATCGACCGCCGCCAACGGCAGCGCGCCGTCCGCACCCGGCGACGCGTCGAAGCCGGCGATGGTGCCGGTGTCCTCCACGCCGGTCCCGTCGGCCTCCGCGCCGCCCGCGACGGCTCCGACCGCGCCGGCCGTCGCGCCGAATCCCGAAGAAAACCGCACCGCCGCCGCCGCGCTGGCGCTGGCGGGTCAGAACAATTCGCCGGCCGCGCTGCTGACCTCGCTGGCGATGCCGGCGGTCAAGCCGCCCGGTGAGGCGAACGCCCCGTCGGCCTCTCCGACGCCGGGCAAGGATGGTTCGCTGTTCGTGCACACGGCGGACAAGAGCGTGGACGCCTATCGCGTCGAGGCGGCCAAGCCGCAGAAGGTGTCCAACGACTCGCGGCACTGAGCGGGGGGTTGCGGGTTGTGAGTTGTGGGCGGCGGGGGGGGCACGTCACAGTTTTTGTCTGTCATCCTGAGGCGAGTGCAACGA
>CALMVM010000605.1:0-5997 GCA_937873255.1 uncultured Verrucomicrobiota bacterium
CTCTGGGAGTATGCCGTCGCCGGGTTGGCCGTGCTCGCGCTCGTTTCCGGCATGTTTTTCCTGCGGCGCGGACGCGGCGGGGGTCCGGGGCGGTTCGGCCCGGGTGGGCACGAGGAATTCGAGTTCCTCGACGGCGAGGGCCAGCCCATTATCATCAAGGACAACGCCGAGGCGTCCGGCATCGAACTGGCGCGCAACATCCTGCAATCCGCGCTGTTCGACCGCGCCAGCGACGTGCACATCGAGCCGGCGGGCAACGAGCACCGCGTGCGCTTCCGCGTCGATGGCCTGATGCAAAGCCGGGTTGCCTTCCCCAACGAACGCGGCGTGCGCCTCGTCACGGCGCTCAAGAACCTCGCCCAGATCGACATCGCCGAACGTCGCAAGGCCCAGGACGGCCGCTTCGGCGCGCGCCACGGCGGGGAGGAGGTCGATTTCCGCGTCGCCACGACGCCGTCGGTCCACGGCGAAAAACTCGTCGTCCGCATCCTCGACCGCAAGGCCGGCCCGCGCGGGTTGGACGACCTGGGCATGAGCCCGCAGATGCGCGAGCTTTTCGCGCAGACAATCCAGTCGCGCAACGGCATCATCCTCGTCACCGGCCCGACCGGCTCGGGGAAAACCTCGACGCTCTACGCCGCCCTCACGCAGATCGACTCGCAACGGCTCAACCTCGTCACGGTCGAGGACCCGGTCGAATACCGGCTCGAAGGCGCAACGCAGATCCCGGTCAACCCGCGCGCGGGCGTGACCTTCGAGTCCGGCCTGAAATCCATCCTGCGGCAGGACCCGGACGTGATCCTCGTCGGCGAGATGCGCGACCTGGAGGCGGCGCGGATCGCGCTGCGCTCGTCGCTGACGGGGCACCTGGTGATCAGTTCGCTGCACGCGCGCGACGCGGTCGGCACGGTGATGCGGCTGGAGGAAATGGGCATCGAGCGTTCGCTGCTGGCGTCGGCGTTGTTCGTCGTGCTCGGGCAGCGGCTGGTGCGGGTGTTGTGCTCGCGGTGCCGGGTGCCGACGACCTGCACGGGCAACGAACTGCTGGAAATCGGCTTCGAGCTGCCCGCCGGGCAGACGCTCTACCGTCCGGGCGGCTGCCAGGATTGCGGCGGCACGGGGTACGTCGGGCGCACGGGGGTGTTCGAATTACTGGTCTTTGACGACGAGATGCGGCAGGCGGTCGGGACGGGCGGGAGCGAGGAGACCCTCATCAAGTTGGCCCGCAAGAAAGGCTATCGTTCCTACCGCGAGGAGGCCGCGCAAAAGGTGCTGCTCGGCATCACGACCGTCGAGGAAGTGCTCCAGGCGATCTGAACGGCCCCCGCCGCCGTCAATCCGCCTTCGCCGACACCAGCCGGTGCCACGCGTTGTTGGCGTAGCCTTTGAAATTCCACAACCCTTCCGCCCGCTCGGGCTGCACGTTACCCGCCGTGTCCCACGCGCGGACGACGATTTGCACCGGGACGTTCTCGGCCGCCGGCAACTCCGCGCGCCAGAACCGCCAGCTCCAGCGTCCGCCTTCCTCGTCGGCCGCCTGCGGACCGTCGGTAGGCGGCGGGAGCAACTCGGCGCCCGTCCAGTTCACGCCGCCGTCGTCGGAGATTTCCACGCGGTCGATCTCGTGCCCGCCGACGAACGCGTAGCCCTCGACCACCATCGGGTCCTTGCCGCCGGGGTGGCCGCGCCCGATCCGGCAGATGTAGGAATTGACCGCGCATTCCGCCAGCGCCGGGGCGAGCGCCGAGTCGTGGTCCGCCCTGGTGGCCGTCGGCGGATGGAGCCGGTATTCCTCGGCCTGGAAAAGATTGTCCGACGGGCGGTCGAGCACGTTGATCTCGCGCAGCCACTTGACCGACCGCGCCCCGATGTAACCCGGCACAATCGCGCGCACGGGGAAGCCGTGGATGAGCGGCAGCGGCTTGCCATCCAGCTCGTACGCCAGCAGCGTCTCGGCCGCGAGCGCCTTGGACAACGGCACCGACCCACCGAAGGGCGGGTGATCCTTCTTTTCCGTCCGGTCCTGCCCGATGAACTCGACGAACCGCGCCGCGTCCGGATCGACCCCTGCTTGGGTCAGCACGTCCGAGAGCCGCGCGCCCGTCCAGACGCCGTGCGAGATGGCGTTGCCGGTCCAGGGGGACTCGCCGGGGATTTCCTCGACGCGGATGAGTTCGTCGCGCCGGCTGCCCGCGCATTGGAGCGTGGCCGCGACGGTGTGCGCGGGGAAGTCGCGGCGGAGCGTTTCGAGGCTCAACACCAGCGGCCGGGCGACCAATCCCCGGACGTACAGACGGTGGCTGGCGGCGTCGAGGGCGGGCACGTCGCCGTGGCAGCGGACGTAGAACAACTCGTGCGGCGTGACGTACGCCCCCCGCGCCAGCCACGGCAGCGGGCCGCCGTTGTACGGTTCCTTCTCGTAAAAGATGAACGCGGGATGCTTCGAGGGGATCGGGTCGTAGGTGGCCATGCCCACGGAATCGTCCGCGCTGCGATCCGCGGGCTTGTGCACGCAGCCGGCAAGGCGGCAGCAATTTGCTCGCGCGCCGACGAAATCGAGGGTAAAAAGGCCGCAACCGCCCCGTCATGAAGCCGTTCCTCTCCCGCTCCCTGGCCGTCGTCCTGCTCGGATCGGCCCCGCTCGCCGCCGCCGCGCCGACGCCCTCGCCCTCGCCCTCGCTGCCCGCCAACGCCATCCGTTGGAAGCCGGAAGCTGACATGGACAACCAGCTTTACCCGGCGCTGATCATCGCCACCGCCAACCGCCGTCCCGGCACGGAAGACCAGGCCCCCTCGCCCGACCTGCTCGGCGATCATTACGGACTGCTGGGCATCTCGGCGCGTTCCACCCAGGCGGGCACGCGCATCAAGGTCACCGTTCACGAGAACGAGGTGCTCAACTCAAGCACCTGGTCGGGCACGCTGCCCAAGGGCGAACACACCTATTACATCGCCCCGCCCATCGCGTACAAATACGACGCCCTGCGCCACGTTCGCCAGCAGCATCCGCTGAGCGTGCAGTTCGACGTGGAAATCAACAACCAGCCCGCCGGCACGCAGGCCGAAACCGTGACCTTGCGCTCGGTCAACGATTGCCCCTACTCGGCCAAGGACACCGAGACCACGCTCGACGAAAACGACCAGAGCGACAAGAAGCCGCATCCCGATCCGGGCATGCGCGGGGCGAGTTATTCGGCGCTGGGGTGGATGTTCGCCGCGTACGTCAACGAGGATCATCCGATCATCGACGTGATGCTCAACGAGGCGCTGCACACGGGCCTCATCACGAGCGTGGACGGCTATCAGGACGGCAAGCCGGAGGAAGTGTTGCGGCAGGCGTTCGCCGTGTGGAAAGTGCTCCAGGACCGGGGGATCCGGTACAGCGACGTTTCGACGACGCCGGGCAAAGGCGACAAGGTCACGAGCCAGTACGTGCGCTTCGTGGACGAGTCACTGCGCAACCAGCAGGCCAACTGTGTGGACGGCAGCGTGCTGTTCGCCTCGGTGTTGCGAAAGATGGGGCTCGCGCCGTTTCTGGTGGTCGTGCCGCACCACATGTACGTCGGCGTGGCGCTCAGCCCGCGCGACGACGACGACACGGTGGCCTGCATCGAGACGACCCTGCTCGGGGCCGGCGAACTGGACAATTCGCTCAAGGCACCCCCCGCGCTCGCCAAGCTGGAGCGCAGCCTCGACAGCGCCGCGCGCAACAACCCGGCGTGGCGGACGTTCAAGACGGCGGTGTCGTACTCGACGGCCTTGTACATGCGCGACAAGGCGAAGTTCGAGGACGACAGCAACTCGGACTACCAGGTGATCGACGTGGCCAGCGCGCGGGCGGACGGGATCATGCCGATCCCCTTCGACCGGCCCGACAACCCGCCGAGCCTGCCCGGCGGCCCGACGCACACGGACACGCCCGCGCCGGATGCGACCACGAAGCCGCTGCCGACGCCCTTCGTCAAGCCGTCGCCCGCCGACACGCCCGCGCCGACTCCCCGCAACACGCCGAAGCCGGCTTCGACGCCGGAGGATGTCACGGTCAATCCTTCCCAGCCCGACACGCGGCCGAGCCGCACGCCCGCGCAGACGCCGCCTTCATCGGCCACCCCGAGGCCGGGGGGCGGCAGCGCCCTCGACGCGGCGAACGCCACCACCGCCACGAGCACTCCGCCGATGCCCGCGAAACCGAAGCCGCGCGTGACGCCCGCACCCACGCCGAGCGCGACACCGCGCCGCACGCCGGGCGGCAACGAATACGACGGGTTCTTTGGCGGAGGGCACTGACCCGGAGTGGTCCGGGGGGCTCTCATAGAGAGCAGACTGTCAAAAATTTCTGTCATCCTGAGGGGAGTGCAACGACGCAAGCGTCGCAACGTAACTGTGCTATCTGCGTCAAAAATGTCTGTCATCCTGAGGCGAGTGCAACGAGCCGAAGGACCTCGCTGGAAGGTACACGCGCACCTTGTCCGGTACGCCCTTTGCCTGCTAGCCTGCGGCGCGTAACGCCATGGCACGCGATCACGACTACTTTGTCTACCTGTTGAGCAACAGGACGCGAACGGTCCTCTACATCGGCGTCACCAATGACCTTGAAGCCCGCCTGCGCGCTCACATCAGTCGGCTGCAACCGAAAAGTTTCACGGCGCGCTACCATGTCAATCGGTTGATGTACTACGAGCAATTCGGTGATGTGACCGCTGCCATCGCGCGGGAAAAGGAACTCAAAGGTTGGACCCGGGCGAAGAAGGAGGCGTTGATCGCCAAGCACAATCCGCATTGGGTGGACTTGAGCGCGGGCTGGGAGACATTACGCGACCTGCGCGAAACCCAACGAAGCGTCGAGTGATCGGACGCGTGTACCTTCCGGCGAGGTCCTTCGGCTCGTTGCACTCGCCTCAGGATGACAGACAAAAGGGGATGGCGCGTTATGTCGTGGGCCGTCCACCCCGCCCCTCACACTCCGCTCAAATCGCCTTCGATCCCAGTGCGCGCACGCTGCCCGAGCCGGAAATGCGCTGCCTGACCTGCGGATTGCCGTGATAACTCACCGCGCCGGAACCGCTGATGCTCGCATCCAGCGTTTTCTCCGCCCACACTTTGCACGCCCCCGACCCACTCACCGACACCGATGCCGACTCCGTCTTGAGCGCTTCCGCCTCGTAATTGCCGCTGCCGGACAACTCCACGGTCTGGCTCGGCGCGTCGCCGGCCACCTTCACCGTGCCCGAACCGGCCAGCGTCACCGTCAGCGCGTCGGCCTTCAGGTCGTCCACCACGATGCTGCCCGAACCCGGGAGCGCGATGTTCTCGCGTTCGGCGGACCATTTGCCTCCCGCGTGGATTTTGCCCGAACCGGACAGCACGAGGCGGTCCAGTTTTTTGGCGGTCAGTTTGTAAGAAATGGGCTTCGTCGGCTGGATGTTCTCGCCGCTTTTGAAGGTGATCAGCAGAGTGCCGTCCGGCTTCACGGTGGTTTCGAGAAGCGGCTGGATGTTGTCTTCCGCTTCGATGACGAGCGATTCTTCGCTGCCCGGCGTGATCTCCACCGTGCCGACTGCCGCTAGTTCGACCCCGGTGAAGCCGCTGACTGCGCGCGTCCCAGTTGTCACGTAGCCCGAGCCGACCGTTTTCGCCCCGCAGCCAGCGGCGAGCGACAAACATCCCGCGAGAATCGCGGCCATGGACGAGGAAAACTTCTTCATAGTGGGAAAATTACGAGTCAGTGGGCGAAAGGCAACGGACACCGAAAGAACGCCGCCACCATGCGATTTTGTCTGATCCGGCGTCGATTTTCAAAGAATGAGCATACAATCTCCGTAACTGAAAAACCGATACCCTTCCCGCACCGCCTCGCGGTAGGCTTCGAGCACCCATTCGCGGCTGCCGGCCAACGCGCTGACGAGCATGAGCAGCGTCGAGCGCGGCAAATGGAAATTGGTCAGCAGCGCATCGACCCGTTCGGCCCGTTGGGGCGGATGGATGAAAATCTCCGTC
>CALMVM010000605.1:6007-10222 GCA_937873255.1 uncultured Verrucomicrobiota bacterium
CACCACCCGGCCGGCCGCGTCGCGCACGCACGCCTCCAGAACTCGGACGGTCGTCGTCCCCACCGCAACGATCCGCCCGCCCGCCTCGTGCGCGCCGTTGACCGCCGCCGCCGCTGCCGGCCCGATCTCGAAGCGTTCGGTGTGCATGCGGTGGTCGCTCAGGTCGTCGGCCTTCACGGGCTTGAACGTGCCGATGCCGACGTGCAGCGTGACGAACGCGTGCGGCACCCGCGCGAGGATTTCCGGTGTGAAATGCAACCCTGCCGTCGGCGCGGCCACCGCGCCCGGCACGCGCGCGAACACCGTCTGGTAGCGTTCCGCGTCCGCCGCCTCGGCCTCGCGCCCGAGGTACGGGGGCAGCGGCAACGTCCCGTGGCGTTCGAGGTCGATCTCGCCTTGAAAACGGATGACGCGTTCCCCCTCGCCACCGGGCAGGATGCGTTCGACCCGGCCGGCGACATCGCCGACGCGCACCGTCGCGCCGACGCGCGCCTTGCGACCGGGTTTGACGAGGCAAATCCAGAGCGTCGGCTCCGGGCGTTGGACGACGAGGAGTTCCACCGCGCCGCCGTGGGCTGTTTGCGCGAAGACGCGCGCGGGGACGACGCGGGCGTCGTTGAGCACGGCGAGGTCGCCCGGCCGCAGGAAGTCGGAGAAATCGGCGAACGCCCGGTGTTCGATGCGGCGTTCGGCGCGGTGGAGGACCATCATGCGCGCGCCGGAACGTTCGGCCGGCGGGTAACGCGCGATGAGATCTTCGGGCAACGCGTAGTCGTAATCGCTCGTCAGCAGCACGCCCCAACAAACGCCGGGGGTGCGGGCGCTTCAACGGACTTCCGACCAAAAAACAGGCCGCGTCAGCAGCCGGTCGTTCCGACAACGGGTAGGGACGCGTCTCCGACGGGTCCCGAATATTTCCGGGAAACGCAACGTGCGCACGGCGCGCCTCGCCGGAAAATCGACGGACGGCTCGGAGAGCCGTCCCTACCAGTTGTTTTCGATGTCACAGGCTGGCAAACGAAAAGGACGACTCCGAAAAGCCGTCCCTTCCCTGTCAATCATGCACCGCGGAACGCGGGCCTCGTCTCAATGACGCCGCCCGTCGTTCTTGGCACCGCCACCGCCCCGCGATTGGGTCCGGGGCTGGCGGGCAGGCTGCGGACCGCGCGAACGACCACCACCGCCCGGGTTGAACGACGCCCGGTTGCGCCCCCGGCCGCCGCCGTTGCCGTGCGAGACGGCGTTGCGGTTGCGGCCCGAGCCACTTCCGCGCGAAACCGTGTCGCGGGCCGCACGGCGGTTGCCGCGCGAGTTGTCCGCCGAAGCGTTGGAGTTGCGCGAGATTCGGGCGTCGCGGCGATTACCGGCCGCGCGGCCGTCCGGCGTGACGCGTCGGTTCTGAGCGCGGTCGGCCGTCTGGCGTTGCGCCTGGGGGTTGTGCGTGCTCCGGGCGTCGCGGAGCGCGGCGGTTTGCGCGCCGGTCGCGTGGGCATGTGAAGCATTAGCGGCGGCGCGTTCGCGGGCGTCGGCTTTCGCCACAACCCCGCCCTGGCCGTTGAAACTGGCGCGGCTGTCGGTGCGGGCGCGGAAGTTATTGTCAACGTAGGTGTTGTGAATATTGGTCACGTTCACCCGCGTGACGGCCGTGTTGTAGCGGAACACCCGTCCGTCCCAGCGTCCGCCATAATACCCGTAGCCGCCGTAGCCGTAGCCGTAATTGATCCCGCCGTAGAAGCCGACCGTCGGCCCCCAATACCCGGAATGGAACGCGTAGAAACCATCCCCGAAGCCCCAGTACCCAGGCGTCCACAGATAGCCGACGCGCGGCGGGGCCACCCACACGCCCTGGACCCAGTAATAATCGTTGGCGATGTCATCGTACGCCCAATAACCGGGCGTCCAGATGTAGCCTTCCGTCGGGCAAAGAGGCTGTTCGTAGGCGACGAGCGGCGGCGGTGCGATGGTAATGGACACTCCGACCGCGTGCGCGGCGGAGACGGGCAAAACGCCGAGCGCGAGCGCGGCGAGGAGAGGACGGATTTTCATGGGTTGGGTTTCAGAGTTTTGTGGCAGTCCGACAACGGAATCCGACGAGGGATTCCCGCCGGGAATTCAACCCATCGTAGCCGACAGGTCCTGTTTTTCCTTTCGGCGAGGTCATCGAACCCGCTACTGACAGATCAAACACGGATGGCCGGCGCGGGTTGCTCGGAAATTCGCGCCGGCCCCTCGCCGGGCTTCATTCCAGACCGCGCCGCTTGAGCAGCGGATGCACGTCCGGCGCGTGGCCGCTGAACTCCTTGTACAGACCCAGCGCCTCGCCCGAGCCGCCGCGCGAGAGCAGAGTTTCACGGATGTGGTCGCCGTTCGCGCGGGTGAGACCGCCGTGGGACAGCACCCATTGCTCGCCGTCGGCCGCCATCACCTCGCTCCAGAAATAGGAGTAATACCCGGCCGAATACCCCCCGCCGAAGCTGTGCGAGAAATACGGGCTGCGGTAGCGCGGCGGCACCGGCGCGTAATCAACACCCGCCTTCTTGAGCGCCTCCTTCTCGAAGCCGAGCACATCCGTCGGCACCTGATCGGGCGAGAGCTGGTGCCACGCCTGGTCGAGCAACGAGGCAGCAAGGTATTCCGTCGTCTTAAAGCCCTGGTTGAACTTGTTGGCCGCCAGCATCTTGTCCATCAGTTCCTGCGGGATCGTCTCGCCGGTCTGGTAATGCTTGGCGAAATTCTTCACGACCGCCGGGTACACCGCCCACATCTCGTTGAACTGCGAGGGGAACTCCACGAAATCGCGCGGCACACTCGTCCCGCTGAAGCGCGGAAATTTGACGTGCGAGAACATGCCGTGCAGCCCGTGGCCGAACTCGTGGAAGGCCGTGCGCACCTCGTCGCTCGTCAGCAGCGTAGGCTGGCCGGCGGGGGGCTTGGGGATGTTGAGATGATTGGCGACAACGGGCAGGTCGCCGGTCAGGCCGGACTGGCGGACGTACTCGTTCATCCACGCGCCACCGCGTTTGGACGGACGCGCGTAGTAGTCGGCGAGGAACAGCGCCAGCGGCTTGCCGTCCGTGTCGAACACCTCGAACACCCGCACGTCGGGCTGGTAGACGGGCAAATCGTGACGTTCCTTGAACGTGATCCCGTAAAGCTGCGTCGCCGCGAAGAACACGCCGTCGATCAACACATGGTTGACCTCGAAGTACGGCTTGAGCTGCGATTCATCGAAATTGTACTTCGCCTTGCGGACTTTCTCCGAATACAGGTCCCAATCCCACGCGGCGAGTTGGAACCCGCCTTTTTCCTGGTCGATGACCGCCTGGATTTCCGCGCCTTCCTTCTTCGCGTTGGCGACGGCGGGGGCGGCGGAATCGGCCAGCAGCTTGTTGACGGCCCCGACGCTGCCGATGGTCTGTTCGTCGAGTTGGTAGGCGGCGTGGTTGGGGTAACCGAGCAGCACGGCGCGCTCGGCGCGCAGCTTGGCGATGCGGGCGATGGTGGCGGTGTCGTCGAACTCGCCGCCGTGGCTGTTGCGCGTCATCGACGCTTCCATGATGCGCTGGCGCAGGGCGCGGTCCTTCAGGTTGGCGAGCGCGGGCTGGGTGGTGGTGTTGAGCAGGCGGATGACGAACTTGCCTTCCTGATGGTCGGCCTTCGCGGCGGCCTCGGTCGCGGCGATCTCGCCGTCGGTCATGCCGGCGAGTTGCGCGCGGTCGGTGACGATGATGCTATCGGCGTTCTTCTCCTTGAGCACGGCCTGATTGAAGGTCGTTTCGAGGGATGCCAGCTCGGCGTTCATCTTCTTGAGCTTTTCCTTGTCGGCGTCGGAGAGCTTGGCACCGGCGCGCACGAAGTCCTTCTCGTAGCGTTCGAGCAGGTAGCGGGACTCGGCGGCGAGGCCGAGCTTGTCGCGCTGGTCGTAGACGGCCTGGACGCGGGCGAACAGTTTCGCGTTGAGAAAGATCGCGTCGGCGTGCGCGGCCTGCTTGGGGGCGATGGCGGTCTCGACCTCCTGGATTTTTGGATTCGTGTTCGCCCCGGCGAGGTTGCCGAAGATGAGGTCCACGCGTTCGAGCAGGCGGCCGGCCTTTTCGAGGGCGATGATCGTGTTCTCGAACGTGGCCGGCGCGGGGTTGCTGGCGATTGCCTCGACTTCCTTCAGATGCTCGGCCATGCCCTGCAAGAACGCCGGCTCGTAGTGCTCGTACTACA
>CALMVM010000606.1 GCA_937873255.1 uncultured Verrucomicrobiota bacterium
CCATCAGGACCTTATTCACGACTGCCTGCGGCAGAACTCCCCACACCCCACATTCGATGACTCTTTCCCCCGAAGAACGCCTGCGCCGCTGGCGTCTGCTGCTCGGCGCGGCCGACCAGGCCGATGGCACCGGCTGCGCGCTCGGCAAGGACGACCAGCGCCTCGACGCCGCGCTCGGCGCGCTCTACGACCGCAGTGGGTCAGGCGATAGCCCCGGCTCCAAACGCTCGGCCGGCCTGGGCGGTTCGTCGCCGCACGTCACGCGCTGGCTGGGCGACATTCGCCGGTTTTTCCCGAAGTCGGTCGTGCAGATCATGCAAAAGGACGCGATGGAGCGCCTCGACCTCAAACGTCTTTTGCTCGAACCCGAAATGCTCGAAAACGTCGAGCCCGACGTTCACCTCGTCGGCACGCTGTTGTCGCTGAATTCGGTCATTCCCGAAAAGACCAAAGCCACCGCGCGTGAGGTCGTGCGCCGGGTCGTCGAGCAGTTGGAACACCGCCTCGCCAGCCCGCTGCAACAAGCGATCACCGGCAGCCTCAACCGCTCCGCGCGCAACCTCCGGCCGCGTCACCACGAGATCGATTGGCCGCGCACGATCCGCGCCAACCTCAAACACTATCAGGCCGAATACAAGACGGTCGTGCCCCAGACGCGGGTCGGCTTCGGACGGCGCACGCGGGCATTGCGCGACATCGTGCTGTGCGTGGATCAGAGCGGTTCGATGGCCGGGTCCATCGTGTATTCCGGGGTGATGGCCGCCGTGATGGCGTCGTTGCGCGCGGTGCGGACCTCGCTCGTTTTCTTCGACACGAGCGTCGTGGACATGACCGACAAGCTCGCCGACCCCATCGACGTGCTCTTCGGCGCGCAACTCGGCGGCGGGACGGACATCCACCGTGCGGTCAGCTATTGCCAGGGGCTCATCACGCGGCCGGCGGAGACGGTCTTCATTCTCATCAGCGATCTGATCGAAGGCGGCAGCAAGGCGGCGCTCTACCAGCGCGTGGCGTCGATTGCGGCGAGCGGAGCGCGGATGATTACCCTCCTCGCCCTCGACGACGCCGGCGCGCCGAGCTACGACCACGCGGTGGCCGGGACGTTCACGGCGCTGGGCGTGCCGGCGTTCGCATGTACGCCGGATTTGTTTCCCGACCTGATGGCGGCGGCGTTGCAACGACGCGACATCGGCCAGTGGGCCGCCGCGCAGGGCATCACGGTCGAACAGCCCGCGCGCAAGGATTGAGCGCGAACGGTTTTTGTCTTTTCGGCGTTCCTCCGCTATCGGTCTGAAATGTCGAGCTGCCTGGGAACCTTATTTCGCGTCAGCACGTTCGGCGAAAGCCATGGCGGCGGCGTCGGCGTGGTCGTGGACGGCTGCCCGCCGCGCCTGCCGCTCTCGGAGGCCGACATCCAGGTCGATCTCGACCGTCGCCGGCCGGGGCAGAGCGACATCGTTACCCCGCGCAAGGAAGCGGATGTTTGCCGCATCCTCTCGGGCGTGTTCGAGGGCGTGACGCTCGGCACGCCCATCGCCGTGCTCGTCGGCAACACGGACGCCCGGCCCGAGGCGTATTCGGAGATGGAAACCACCTTCCGCCCGAGCCACGCCGACTACACCTACGAGGCGAAATACAGCGTGCGCAACTGGCAGGGCGGGGGGCGTTCCAGCGCGCGCGAAACCATCGGCCGCGTGGCCGCCGCCGCCATTGCCAAGAAGGCGCTGACCCGGCTTTGTCCCGGCCTGGAAATCGTCGCCTACGTGCGCAGCATCCATCAGCTCGAAGCCCACATCGACGACCCGGCGGCGGTGCGTTTCGCCGATGTGGAGAGCAACCCCGTGCGTTGCCCCGACCCGGAAACCGCCGCCGAGATGGTCACGCTCATCAAGGCCGTGCGCGCGCGGGGCGATTCGGTCGGTGGGATCATCGAATGCGTGGTGCGCGGCGTGCCGGCGGGGTTGGGCGAACCGGTGTTCGACCGGCTGGAGGCGGATTTGGCGAAGGGGATGTTGAGCCTGCCGGCGACGAAGGGTTTCGAGATCGGTTCGGGTTTCTCATCGTCGCGCATGACGGGCAGCGAGCACAACGACGCCTTCGAGATGCACGAGGGTCGCGTGCGAACCGCCACCAATCGCTCCGGCGGCGTGCAGGGCGGCATTTCCAACGGCGAAAACCTCGTTTTCCGCGTGGCGTTCAAGCCGACGGCGACCATTGCGCAGGCGCAGAAAACCGTGACCGCTGACGGTCAGGAAACCGAACTCGCCGCGCGCGGCCGGCACGACCCGTGCGTGTTGCCGCGCGCGGTGCCGATGGTCGAGGCGATGGCGGCGCTGGTGCTCGTCGACCACGCGCTGCGGCAACGGGCGTTGCGTTGAGCGTCGATCCGATCCGCCGGTCGGGGAAACCCGTCTGTCGCCCTTTGTCATTTTTTGTAAAAATTGCTTGCCGCCAGAGAACGGATTTTTCATTCTCGGCTTCGGGCAACGCCGGCTAGGCGTTGAAATGTAGCATTTTACATTACAGGGAGGGCAAATTCGATGACACGTCTCAGGATCATGGAAAAAGGGCTTGGAAAACGCGCGGGTAAATTCTTCGCCGCTGTCGCCAGCGTCGCACTTCTGGGCGGCGCGGCGTCGTCCGCGCAGGCAATCGTGACTTATTCCTCCAGCTTTGAAGCGCCCACGTACACATCGGGCGCGTCGGTCGGCGGCGTGGACGGCTGGGTGCTCGGATCAGGCAGCGGAGTGAGTCAGACGGTGAGCGCCGCGCAGCACAACGGTGCCGGCACGCAGAGTCTGTTCTTCGACAACAGCTCGACCAACGCCAGCTTTTACTCGGTGTACCATCCGCTGGGGACCTTCGCGGGAACGATCCTGACGATGAGCGTGGATTTGTACATCTCATCGGCGAATACCGCCTCCCGCCTGGACGAGGTCGAGTTTTCCACCGGCACGCTCGGCGGCGGGGTGCTTGGCGTTTCCATCGACGGCGGGGGCAACATCTTCGCCGGCAAGACCTGGAGTGCCCTGTACTCGGGTACGGCGCTGGCAACCGCCCCGGCAGGCACCTTTGCCAACCGCTGGTTGACGGCCACCCTGACTCTCAACACGTCCACTGCGGCGGGCACGGTCACCCTCTCGGGCTTCGGCGGAACGACCACCTCGTATACGACCAGTTTCACCGGGATCACCACACCCACGAATGTCAACCTCGGCACCGACTACGAGGGGGCCTCGGGGACGGGTACCACCTATTATGATAATGTCGTCATCTCGACTTCTGCGGTTCCCGAGCCTTCGACAGCGGCGGCCTGCCTGTTGGCGTTCGGGGTGCTGGGGGTGGTGATCCGCCGCCGGCAGCGTGGCGGCGGGATTGCCTGAGACGAACGAATCTGCGGTTGATCCGGACAGGGGCGTTGCGCGGCGTCTGACGTTGCGCAACGCCCTTATTTTTCCTCGAAGTACATCTCGCGGAAATTGTCCGTGGTCTCGCCGACCGGGCCGACTTCCTTGCCGTCGGGGGTAAAGAGCCAGAACCAATCGAACGACCCGCCGCCGAGAAAATAGCGGTGCTGCTGCACGAGCAGGTCGCCCTTGTATTCCCCGGCGGGCACGACGAGCGGATTGTTGCCGGCCAGCACGAACCGCACGGTTTTTTTCTTCAGGTCGCAGGCGTGGATCGCCCCGGAGGTCGCCCACGCGGCGCTGCTGAAATAGATCGTCCTGCCGTCGGGCGACCACGTCGGCGAGGCGAAATCGGCCAGGATGTCTTCGGGTTTTTTGCCCTCGGCGCTGCGCACGAGCACTTCCTGGTTTTTGCCGTCCGCGTCCATGACGCGCAATTCCGTCGGCTGCGCTTCGCCCGCGCCGCTGGAGACCATTTTGCCCGGGGCCCGGTGGACGTACGCGATCCGGCGTCCGGCCGGGTCGAGGCACGGGTCGGAGTCCTTGCCCTCGCCGGTCAGGCGGGTGCGGTGGCCGGCGGAGTCAGCGTAATAAACGTCGCCCTTTTCGTCGGCCGACACCTTTTGCGCGGAGGCGACGCCGGGAGTGAACACCAGCCAGAGCGCGAGTACGGCCGGGACCCGCGCGAGCGACCGGTGGGAAGACGAGGATTTCACATCAATGGGAACGGCCTGCGCCGGACGGCTTGCGCCCAGAGGCCGATCTACTCGACGCGGAGATGGCCGACGCGTTATTTCTTGACCACGAGCGCGCCCGCCACGATGTCGTGCAACGCCTGTTTGCGCTGGGTGAAGCCCGCCATCATGTAACCGATGGTGAGAGTGAAATTCGACAAGATCATCGCTGCATAACGCCCGGCTGCTCGTCCGAAGGAGAGGCGGTTGCCGTTGAGGTCGGTCACTTTCAGGCCGAGGGCCAGCTTGCCCACCGTGGCCTGCGAGGCGGAACTTTCCATGAATGCGTAATAAGCTAGCCCGATGACGAACTTGATCGGGTCCGCCCAAGTGTAGCCAAAGATCGTGCCGTTGATGCGGGTATAAAAGATGTACGGATCGCTCATGCTCGAGACGAACGCTTTCCACACGATCCAACCCGGGATGCCGACAATAATGCCGTCGATGATGACCGCTACGAAGCGCAGCCAGAACCCGGCGTAGACCACCCCGCCCGGCGCTCCCCAAGGCGGCATTGCGCCCTGTTGATACGGCGATGGGTAAGGCGAATTGTACGTTTGCGGGGCGCTGTACTGGCCCTGCGGCGGGGCGTACTGACCCTGCGGAGCATTGTACGGCTGCGGGGCCTGGGAGGGCTGCGGCGAGTAGGACGGCGTCTGGCCCGGCGGAGAATACGGCTGCGGCTGGTA